>JBILPX010000026.1:0-16525 GCA_044373565.1 Roseomonas sp. | reverse complement strand
GCCAGCCGGGCGCGGGCCACGGAAGGATTTTTCGCGGTCACGATCATCACCGCCACGCTTGGACAATACAGCGGAAGGCGCTTCTTCAATCGCTTCCACGCGCACGGTCAGCATGCGCAGCACGTCTTCATTGAGGCCAAGCTGACGCTCGGCTTCATTCAACGCGGCGGGGGGCGTCTCGATCCCGAGAAGCATGTAATGCCCCTTGCGATTCTTCTTGATCCGGTAAGCAAGGCTGCGCAGGCCCCAATACTCGCGCTTGCGCACTTCGCCACCGCCTTCGGCGACCGTCGCGGCGACCTGGTCGGCAATGGCTTCAACCTGCTGTTGCGTGATATCATTGCGTGCGATGAACACGCATTCGTATAGCGGCATGTGATCTCCCTTTGGCTGGCTCAGCCCTGGCCCCGGGATGGGGCGCGCATAGGGGCATAGCCGGGCACGTGCCTCGCACCCGGCAGGGGAGCGGGCGTAAAGCACGAAGCGGGGCTTGGAATCAAGCCCTGGCTTCAGGACACCATCCCGCCTACCGCGCAAACGCCTATCTCTGCCATCGCGATTGCCCTTGACCACCCCACCCGCAAAGCCCCAGATGCCCCCAGCGTCAGACGGCTGGACGGCCGCTGGTTCGTGAGTGATCACGGGCTGGAGGAAAGTCCGGGCTCCACGGGAATAGGGTGCCGGCTAATGGCCGGCGGGGGCGACCTCAGGGAAAGTGCCACAGAAAACAAACCGCCGCGGCGTGGCGACACCTCGCGGTAAGGGTGAAACGGTGCGGTAAGAGCGCACCGCGCCCCCAGCAATGGGGGCGGCAGGGTAAACCCCACCCGGAGCAAGGCCGAATAGGGGCAGACGGCGCGGCGCCGCAAGGTGCTGGCGCGGGGGCATTTCCGCCCTTCTGCCCGGGTTGGCCGCGCGAAGCCCGCAGTAATGCGGGCTCCAGAGGAATGGCCGTCCATGCCCCGCAAGGGGCAAGACAGAACCCGGCTTACAGGCCGTCTGACGCTACTTTTCAAGAACAATTCCGTTTTGCCAAGCCAGCGCCCCCACCCCGGGGGTGTTACCGCGAATTTATGCGCCAATTGCCTTCGTAAAGTCCTTTTTTGGCTTGTCGACCCAGATGTTCCCATGGTATCCCATATTATCCCATGAAAATCCCAATGCGCTCGGGGGGGCGAGCGGGGTTCACGCGGGATGGTCGGGCGAGCCGGCGGGGTCGGGGGGCCCCGTCGGCCGCTGAAAAGCCCGGTCTTTAATAATGGCGCAATGCAAGCGCGCGGGGGGCGATGACCCAATTCTTGGGCACCCATATCGGCAAATTGGACCGCAAGGGGCGGATTTCCGTCCCGGCGTCTTTTCGTGCCGTGCTGGAGCGGTCCGGCTCTGAGGAGCTGGTGCTGCGCCCGTCCCATCGCGCCCCTTGCATTGAAGCCTGGCCAATTGCCGCTTTTGAAGCGCTCGCTTCTGGGCTTGACCGGCTGGATGCCTTTTCCGACCAAGCGGATGATTTGGCCGCAGCACTTTTCGCCGATGCTCACGCCACGCGCGCCGATAATGAAGGCCGGCTGGTGCTGCCCGAAGCGCTGATTGCTTATGCGGCGCTTACGGACGCCATTGCCTGTGTTGGCGTTGGGCGGATTTTCCAGATTTGGGAACCGGAAGCCGCGCGCCAGCGTACGGAAGAAGCGCGCCTGCGCGCACGCGAACGTGGCCTGACCTTGCCTGCCGCTCAGGGGCGCGCACCATGACCGTGCAAGGCCATGTGCCAGTGATGCTGGCGGAAGTGCTGGCAACGCTTGGCCCACAAGATGGCGCGACTTATCTGGATGCGACTTTTGGTGGAGGCAGCTATGCCCGCGCCATTCTGGAAGCGGCACCTGGTTGCACGGTTTTCGCCATAGACCGCGACCCGGATGCGATTGCGCGCGGTGCGGCGCTGGCGCAGCGTTTTGCTGGTCGGCTGCATCTGATTGAAGGCCGCTTCGGCAATATGCTGGCGGTACTGCGTGATCGCGGCATTGCCACGCTTGATGGTGTGGTAATGGATCTTGGTGTTTCGTCCTTCCAAATCGATCAGCCGGAGCGCGGCTTTTCCTTCCGCACTGACGGCCCGCTTGATATGCGCATGGAAAAATCTGGCCCCAGCGCCGCGGAGCTGGTGAATAGCCTGCCGGAACGCGAATTGGCCGACATTATTTTTCGCTTTGGTGAGGAACGTTTCGCGCGCCGCATTGCACGCAACATTGTCACGCGCCGCGCGGAAGCGCCCTTCACGACCACCGCTGATCTGGCCGCCTTGGTGCGCCGCGCCGTGCCGCGCGATCCTTCCGGCATTGATGGCGCAACGCGCAGCTTCCAGGCGCTGCGCATTGCCGTGAATGACGAATTGGGTGAGGTGGAACGCGGCATCGCGGCCGCCATGGAATTGCTCGCCCCCGGTGGGCGCCTTGTTGTTGTTGCTTTCCATTCCTTGGAAGATCGCATCGTGAAGCAGGCGATGGCCGCGGCGTCCGGCCGGGGAGGAGCTTCGCGCCATGATCCAGCGGCGCTTTCTGGCCGTACCAAACCTCCCTTCCAGTTGCTGACGCCGCGCGCGCTTCGCCCACAGGACACAGAATGCGCTGCCAATTCGCGCGCGCGTTCCGCAAGGCTGCGCGGCATTGAACGCCTGGGGCTGGAGCACGCAGCATGATCCGTCCCTTGACCCTTGTAAGCCTGATCGCAGCGGCCGGTGCGGGGCTTTATCTGTATCAGGTGAAGCATTCCGTCTCGATGCTTGATCGCGAATTGCGTGAGGTGAATCGCCAGACGGAAGTTGTGCGCGAACGCAGCCAGATTTTGCGTGCCGAATGGGCGTTGCTGAACGAACCGGACCGGCTGCGGCAAGTGGCGCAGCGCCATTTGGCGCTTGAACCCATGGCGCCGGCACAATTCATCCGAGAGGCGGAATTGGAACGCCGCCTGCCCGCAGCACGGGCTTTTGCTGGTCCACCATCGCTGTTTGGTCCGCCGGAACTGCCGCCTTCAGTGCCGGAAGCGCTCATCGTACCAAGTCCAGTCACGGCGGCATCCACGCAACCCGCCCGGCCAGAACCGTCGCCGCGTCAGGCGCAAGCAGAACCACCGTCCCGCTTAAGCGCGGCAGTAACGCCTCCGCCCGCAACACGCGCAGCACCGCCGCCCGCGCCACCAAGGGTGACGCCTGCCTTGCATGTCGCGCCTGCGGCACCACCGCCGCCGGCGATGGTCGCTTCCGCGCTTGGCGGTGCCACCGGTGCGTTGCCGCCGCCTATTCCCTTGTCGCGCCCCGTACCGGTGGGCGCCCCGCAAGGGGCGACCCGTTGAGTGAGGTGCATTTTCCATGAACGAGGCCCCACCCCCTGAACCTCGGCAGCCTTCGCCCGATGCAGCGCCGGCCAATAGGGTGCGTGAATCCGCCGTAAGCGAATCCAAAAGTCGCGCCTTGGTGCGTGTGTCGCAGCCTGATCTGCTGCGCCATGCCCAGCTGGAAAAATCACGCGGCCGGCTGCTATTGGCGGCTTGCGGTTTCGCGGTCCTGTTCGGCGCAGTGGCGGTGAAGCTTTCATTGGCGACAGTATTTGATCCAGCCGAGTCCAAGCGCGCGGCCATGCTGTCACGCCCGCCCGCACCACCGGCGGAAGCACCAGTTTCGCGCGCAGCGGTCACGGATCGTAATGGCGAAGTATTGGCGGTTTCCCTGCCACTGACAGCGCTTTACGCCAATCCACGCCAGATTGATGATCCGGTTGAAGCCGCAGACAAGCTGAAGCGTATTCTGCCGCAGCTTGATCGCGAAAGGCTGATTGCGCGGCTGACCGGCGAACGCCAATTCGCCTACATCGCCCGCGCGCTGACGCCGCGCGAAATGCAGGCGGTGAATAATCTTGGCATCCCCGGCTTATATTTTGAGGATGCGGAGCGTCGCTTCTTCCCGCAAGGGCGCACCGCCGCGCATATCATCGGCGGGGTGGATGTGGATGGCAACGGTATCGCGGGGGTGGAGAAATACTTCGACGAAAGGCTGCGCACGCTACGCCGTGAAACGCTGCGACTTTCGCTGGACATCCGCGTTCAATTGGCTTTGCGCGATGCCGTGCAGCACGCCATTACGGATTTCAACGGCATTGGCGGCGCCGGCGTGGTGATGGATGTGCAAAGTGGCGAGGTTCTCGCCATGGTGAGCCTGCCGGATTATGACGCCAATGATGTTGGGGCTGCCACCGTCGATGAACGCTTTAATCGCGTGACGGTGGGCGTTTACGAACCCGGATCCACCTTCAAGCTGCTGACCGCCGCCATGGCGCTTGATTTGGGTACGGTACAGACCTGGAGCGGTTATGACGCATCGCGGCCCATCCGCGTTGGCCGCCATGAAATCAATGATTATCGCGGCAAGAATCGCTGGCTCGCCTTGCCGGAAATCATGGCCTATTCGTCCAATCTTGCGTCCGCGCATATGGCCGCTGCGGTGGGGCCTGCGCGACATCGTGAATTCATGCAACGCATGGGCATGACATCACGTCTTAGGATCGAGATTCCTGAAACGGCAATGCCGCTGGTGCCGGGGCAGAAGACTTGGCGCGAATTGAACACCATGACGATCGGCTTCGGCCATGGCATTTCTATAACACCGTTACACGTAGCTACAGCGGGTGCGACCTTGGTGAATGGCGGCATTCTGCGCCAGCCCACCATCCTGGCGCAGCCCCCTGGAGTTGAGCGGGAGGGCACACGTGTTATTGATCCGCGCACCTCGGAAACGCTGCGCCGGCTGATGCGGCTTGTGGTGACGGATGGCTCCGGCAAGGGCGCAGAGGTGCCGGGGTATTTCGTGGGTGGTAAGACCGGCACCGCGCAGAAAACCGGGCCGCGTGGTGGTTATCTGGAAAACAAGCGTATCGCCGCCTTCATCGGCGCGTTCCCGATGTATGCGCCACGTTATTCAATTTACGTGATGGTGGACGAACCAAAGCCCAATGCGCGCAGCCATGGGTTTGCGACGGCGGGTTGGGTGGCGGCACCGGCGGCGAATATGGTGATTTCGCGCATCGCGCCCATTCTTGGCATGCTGCCGGAACCCTCGACCCCCGAGATTCAACGCGCCATCGCCATGCCCATGAATGGGCGCGGTGTGCCCGGCGCAGCCCCTCCGCCCGCGGCGCCCAGCGCCAATCGTCCACCGCCACGTCAGGCCACCGAAACGCCGCCGCGCGTCGCTGTTACTCAGCGCGAGGCTGCCCTTGCGCCTCGGTGATCTCATGCGCGGCTGGAATGGTGGGGAAGAAGCTGCCTCACTGGACATAACAGGCATCACGGCTGATAGCCGCGCGGTGCGCCCAGGCATGGTGTTTGCGGCCCTGCCGGGTGCGCGCATAGATGGCCGCGCCTTCATTGCCGATGCGGTAGCGCGTGGTGCGGCAGCCATACTGGCGCCGGAAGGTACCGCTTGGCCGGCCGAAGCGCCGGCGCGCACGCTGGTGACCAGCCCCGATCCACGCCGTGCCTTGGCGCTGATGGCAGCAGCCTTTTATGGCGTGCAGCCGGAATGCGTGGTGGCGATCACCGGCACGAATGGCAAGACAAGTAGCGTGGATTTCCTGCGCCAGATTTGGCGGGATGCTGGCCGTAAGGCTGCGTCTCTCGGCACGCTGGGATTGATTGCTGAAGGCCTGCCGCCAGGGCCTTCACTGACCACGCCTGATCCGGTGGCGCTGCATGAAGGCCTGGCAAAGCTTGCGCGTGATGGTGTGGGTTCGGTTGCGATGGAGGCTTCCTCGCACGGGATTGATCAGCGCAGGTTGGATGGCGTCAGGCTGGCGGCGGCGGGGTTCACCAACCTCACGCGTGATCATCTGGATTATCACGGCACCATGGCGGCCTATCGCGCGGCCAAGCTGAGGTTATTTGATACGCTTTTGCCGGCGGGTGCACCCGCCATCGCCATGGCGGATATGGAAGCCGAGACGCTCACGGCACTGCGGGAAATTGCAGCACAGCGCGGGCTTGATCTGCGGCTGGTTGGCGTGGGTGGTGATGCGCTGGCCCTGGAAGCAGCGCGGCCCTTGCCAGAAGGGCAGGAGATTACGTTCCGCCTTGCAGGCGCGCGGCATGAAGTGCTGCTGCCTTTGCCGGGGCGCTTTCAGGCCGACAATGCCTTACTGGCGCTGATGCTGGCGATGGCGACAGGCGTTACGGAACACGCCGCGATGGCCGCGCTTGCGCGTTTGCAGGGTGTGCGCGGGCGCATGGAACGCGCGGCGATCCTACCCAATGGTGCCGCGATTTATGTGGATTACGCGCATACGCCTGATGCGCTGACGCGGCTTTTGGCCGCGCTTCGCCCGCATGTCGCGGGGCGCCTGCATGTGCTGTTCGGCGCAGGCGGGGACCGAGACCCTGGCAAGCGCCCGCTGATGGGGCGCGCTGCGGCAGAAGTGGCGGATCGCGTTTGGATCACGGATGACAATCCGCGCAGCGAAACCCCAGTCACCATCCGCGCTGCGGTCATGGCCGGCTGCCCCGATGCAGTGGATGCCGGCGCGCGCGAAGAAGCCATTACCAAGGCGATGGGCGCGCTCGGCCCCGGAGATGTGCTTGCAGTCGCCGGCAAGGGGCATGAAACCGGCCAAGACATCGCTGGCATTATCCACCCCTTCGATGATGTTGCGATGGTGCGCAAGCTGGCGGGCCTCGCGCCATGACGCCGCTTTGGACAAGCGCTGAATTACGCGCGGCAACCAATGGCGCGCTTGCGGCTAATGTCGCTGTCACTGGCGTTTCGATTGATAGCCGCAGCGTCGCACCAGGCGATATCTTCATCGCGCTGCGCGATCAACGCGATGGGCATGAATTTGTCGCGGATGCACTTTCGCGTGGTGCCTCACTCGCCATGGTGGACCATACGCCGCCCGGTGCTGCGGATGCGGCTAAGCTGCTGCGCGTGGCCGATACGCTGGCTGGGCTGACAGCGCTTGGCGCGGCGGGGCGCACGCGCGCTGTGGCCCGTGTGGTGGGCGTCACTGGCAGTGTTGGTAAGACCACCACCAAGGAAATGCTGCGCGTGGCGCTGAGTGCTTTTGGCGCGACCCATGCCTCGGCCGCATCGCATAATAATCATTGGGGCGTGCCGCTGACTCTCACGCGGCTGCCGCGTGACGCGGCTTACGCCGTGATTGAAATGGGCATGAATAATCGCGGTGAAATCGCGCCGCTGTCGCGGCTTTCCCGGCCTGATATCGGCATCATCACCTCGATCGGCACGGCGCATATCGGCATGCTTGGCAGCCAGGCGGCGATTGCTGCCGAAAAGGGTGACATCATCGCCGGCATCGCGCCCGGCGGTACCGCGATCCTGCCCGCCGATAGCGCCTTTTTGTCAGAACTCATGACCCACGCGCGTGATGCTGGGTTGCATGTCATGACGCATGGGGAAGCCGAAGGTGCCGATGCTCGGCTGCTTTCCTATCACGCTTCACCAGAAGGCGGTGTCGCGGAAATTTCGCTTGATGGCCAAAGCCTGACGCTGCACTTGGCCGCGCCTGGGCGCCATGTGGCGCTGAATGCCTGCGCTGTTCTTGCGGCAGTGAAGGCGCTTGGCCTTGCGCCCGCCATCGCAGCGCGGGCGCTTGTCCATTTCACCGCCGGCGCTGGCCGAGGCGCCATCCGCCGCATCCGCGTGGCAGGCGGTGAGGCGTTGTTGATTGATGATTCCTACAATGCCTCGGTCGCTTCCGTGCGGGCAGGGCTCGCGGTGCTCGCCGCACTGCCTGCCACGCGGCGTGTTTTTGCCTTTGGCGATATGTTGGAATTGGGTGCCGAAGGCCCGGCGCAACATGCTGCCCTGGCTGATGATGCGCTGAAGACTTGTGATCTGGTCTTCTGCTGCGGTCCACTTTCGGCACATCTTTTTGCGGCCCTGCCGGCGCAGTATCGCGGTGGGCATTTTCCGGATTCAACCAGCCTTGCCCCTGATCTTCGCGCCGCGCTTAAGCCCGGTGACGCGGTGCTGGTCAAGGGTTCGCTTGGCTCACGCATGGGCCTCGTCATCACTGCACTTACGGCAGGAGAAAAAATTTCGTGATCTATAATCTTCTGCTGCCCTTTGCTGAGGAGTATGCGCTGGCCAATCTGGCACGCTATAGCACTTTTCGCGCGGGTGCCGCCTGCCTGACAGCCTTGTTGATCAGCCTGGTTTTCGGTTCCGCCATCATCCGCTGGCTGCGCGGCTTTCAGCGCGGCGGTCAGCCGATCCGTGAAGATGGCCCGGCGCGGCATATCGTGGAAAAGAAGGGCACGCCCACCATGGGGGGCGTTCTAATCCTGCTGGGCTTGGTGGGTTCCACGCTGCTGTGGGCGGATTTGCGCAATGGCTTTGTCTGGGCCGTACTGTTCATCACCTGCGGCTATGGTGCATTGGGCTTTGCCGATGATTGGCTGAAAGTGTCCAAGCGCAACACCAAGGGTGTATCCAGTCGCATGAAGCTTCTGGTGCAAGCGGGCTTGGGGATTATCACGGCCATTTGGATCACCTGGCTGATGCCGGGCGCGCTTTCCGACAAACTCGCCTTCCCGATCTTCAAGGAATTGCTGCTGCCGCTTGGTATTTTCTTCCCGCTGCTGGCGGCGCTGGTGATGATGGGCGCTTCCAACGCCGTCAATCTGACCGATGGGCTTGATGGGCTTGCCATTGTGCCGGTGATGATCGCGGCCAGCGTCTTTGCGCTGATTGCGTATCTGGTCGGTAACCGCATTTTCGCCGATTACCTGCAACTGCATTACGTGCCCGGCACGGGTGAGCTTGCGGTGTTCTGCGCGGCGTTGGTCGGCGCGGCACTCGGCTTCCTGTGGTTCAACGCGCCGCCAGCCGCCGTTTTCATGGGCGATACGGGTTCGCTTTCGCTGGGTGGCGCCTTGGGTGGCCTCGCGGTTGCGACCAAGCATGAAATTGTGCTCGCGATTGTGGGTGGGCTTTTTGTGGTGGAAACTATTTCCGTCATCATCCAAGTTTTCTGGTTCAAACGTACCGGCCGGCGCGTGTTTCTGATGGCGCCGCTGCATCACCATTTTGAGAAAAAAGGTTGGGCCGAGCCCACCATCGTGATCCGTTTTTGGATCATTGCCGTGATCCTGGCGCTTGTTGGGCTTTCGACACTGAAAATCAGATGACGGCGCCAAGCCCCCCCTTCACCCCCTTTCCCGGCGCGCGCATTGCCGTGGTCGGGCTTGGCCGCGCCGGACTGCCGGCGGCGCGCCGCCTCGCTTCCTGGGGCGCCGAGGTCACTGTCTGGGATGACAAGGCCGATGCCCGCGCGGCAGCCGAAGCCGCCGGCCTCACGCTGCAAGACCCTGCCGCTGGCCCCTTCCGCGCCGATGCGCTGCTGCTTTCGCCGGGCATTCCGCACCATCTGCCGGCCCCCCATCCGGCGGCGCAGGCGGCCACGGCGGCTGGCGCGCCCATCCTGTGCGATGTGGAGTTTCTGTATCGCGCGGTGCTGGCAAGTCATTCCAAGGCACGCTTCGTGGGCGTCACCGGGACCAATGGCAAATCCACCACGACCGCGCTGATCCACCACATTCTGCAGGGCGCCGGCATGGCCTGTGAGGTGGGGGGGAATTTGGGCCCGGCGGCGCTCGATCTCAACATATTGGGGTCTGAAGGGGTCTATACCCTCGAAATGTCGTCTTACATGTTGGAGCGAATCGCAACTCTGCGCTTCAACGTAGCTGTTATGTTGAACCTCAGCCCCGATCACTTGGACCGCCATGGGAACATGGAAGGCTATGCCGCTGCGAAGGCTCGAATCTTCGCGCGCCAAGGGGCCAATGACGTCGCGGTGCTGGGCCAGGATGATGCGATGACCGCGCAAATGGGCGCCGGTTTGGCGGCGCGGATGGTGCCGATTTCGGGCTCTACCCCCCAGCCGGGAGGGGTTTGGGCGGAAGGCCGGATGCTGCGCGATGATGCGGGGCCGATCCTGGATCTGCGGGCGGCAGCGGCGCTGCCTGGGGCGCATAACGCGCAAAACGCTGCTGCGGCCGCCGCAGCCTGCATGGCGCTGGGCGTTGCGCGTTCGGCGATTGCGGATGGTATCGCAAGCTACCCTGGATTGCCGCATCGGCAGGAAATCGTCGCCGAGGCCAAGGGCGTTGTCTTCGTCAATGACAGCAAGGCGACCAATGCGGATAGCGCGGCGCGCGCACTTGCTTCCTATGACCGTGTGGTCTGGATTGCGGGCGGGATCGGCAAGGAAGGCGGCATTGCGCCGCTGGCGCCCTTCTTCCCGCGCATCGCAAAGGCTTTTCTGATTGGGCGCGATGCGCCTGCCATGGCAGCCACGTTGCGCGAGGCCGGCGTTGCGCATGAAATCATCACGACACTGGAAGCTGCAGTGCCGGCGGCAGCGCAAGCGGCGTTTGCGGGCGCGGCGCCAGTCGTGTTGCTTTCACCGGCAGCGGCTTCCTTCGATCAATTTTCAGGCTTTGATGCGCGCGGTGATCGCTTCCGTGCACTGGCTCAGGCGCTGGTCGCGCAGCAGAGCAGGAGGGCAAGCTGATGGCTTTCTCCCGCTCGGATAATTCCATTCTTGGGCGCTGGTGGTGGACAGTGGATCGCTGGACGCTGGCGGCGCTGATGGTGCTGATCGGCTTTGGCTATGTGTTGATGCTGGCCGCATCGCCTGCCGTGGCTGAGCGTATCGGCGCTTCATCGCGCCACATGTTCTTCCTGAAGCAGGTTTTTTATCTGGCACTGGCGGCCTTGGCGTTGGTTGGGGTTTCGCTGCTCTCGCCACGCGGTGTGCGTCGCTTTGCCTTGCTTGGCTGTGCCGGCGCTTTGTTGCTGACTGCGGCAACCTTGGTGGTGGGCGTTGAAATCAAGGGCGCGCGGCGCTGGTTGCCAATCCCTGGGCTTTCCTTGCAACCATCGGAATTTCTCAAGCCCTTCTTTGCCGTTGTCGCCGCGTGGTTGATTGCGGAAGGCATGGCGCCTGGTTCGCGCTTTTGGGGGCGGGCAATCGCGATTGGCCTTTTTGCCGTGATCGCGGTGATCATGAAAAGCCAACCCGATATCGGCATGTTGTTGGTGATGACCGTGGTGCTTTTCGCGCAATTCGTCGTGGCTGGCCTGAATTTCTTTTTTGTGGGCGGGCTTGCGGGGCTTGGCGTGGGCGTTGGCTTCCTCGCCTATATGCTGTTCCCGCATGTGCAATCACGCGTGCATCGCTTTCTTGATCCGAGCTCAGGCGATTCCTATCAGGTGAGTGTCGCCATGGAAGCCTTTGCGAATGGCGGGCTTTTGGGGCGCGGGCCGGGTGAAGGGCGCGTGAAGAATGTGCTGCCCGATGCACATGCCGATTTCGTCTTTGCCGTCGCCGGAGAAGAATTCGGCATGGTGGTGTGCTTGGTGATCCTGGCGCTTTTCGCCTTCATCGTGCTGCGCGGCTTGATGCGCTTGCTGGCAGAAACTGATTTCTTTGTGGTGCTGGCGGCGACCGGCCTGCTAACGCAATTCGGCTTGCAGGCTTTCGTGAATATGGCGTCCACGCTGCATTTGATCCCCACCAAGGGCATGACGCTGCCTTTCGTTTCCTATGGCGGTTCTTCGGTGCTTGCCATCGCGCTCGGCATGGGGATGTTGTTGGCGCTGACACGCAAGCGCATTGGCGAACGCGCTGCCGGGACCGGCTTGCCGAATGGCGCGCTGGCCACCGGGGGCGCAAGGTGAGGGGCCCCATGGTGCAGCCCATCATCATCGCTGCGGGCGGCACGGGCGGGCATCTTTTCCCCGCCGAAGCTTTGGCGGCGGAGTTGATCCGGCGCGGCGAACGCGTGGCACTGATGACCGATGCGCGTTCCGCGGCTTACGACAGCCCTGTCTTCGCGAATGCCGAACGTTTTGTACTGCAAGGTTCCGGCCTTTCCGGGCGCGGTGTAGGTCAGGCGATGCGCGGTGCCTCAGCATTGTTGAAGGGAACGCTTGAAGCGCGCCGGCATATCCGTGATTTGTCGCCGAGTGCGATTGTTGGCTTTGGCGGCTATCCTTCCTTCCCACCCATTGCAGCAGCGCGGTTGATGCGCGCGTCGCGTCGCCCGGCGCTGATCCTGCATGAACAGAATGCCGTGCTGGGCCGCGCCAATCGGCTGATGGCGCGCGGCGCTGATTTGTTGGCACTTTCCTATGCCGACACTGCCATGGTGCCGGAAGGTGCAAGAAGCGCCGTGGTGGGCAACCCTGTGCGCCCGGCGCTCGCGGCCTTGGCCGGTCAGCCCTATCCGCTGCCGGCGGAAGGCACTGTCCTGCGCGTACTTGTGCTGGGCGGTTCTCTCGGCGCGCGGGTTTTTGCGGATGTGGTGCCGGCCGCCATCAACGCCCTGCCCGAAGCCTTGCGCGCGCGCCTGCTGGTGACGCAGCAATGCCGTGCCGAGGATTTGGTGCGCACGCGCAGCGCCTATGAAGCCGCCGGCGTTCCCGCAGATTTGGCGCCTTTCTTTCCTGATGTGGCGGGGCGGCTTGCGACTGCGCATCTTGTGATCGGTCGTGCCGGCGCTTCCACCGTGGCCGAGATTGCCTGCGCGGGCCGGCCTTCCATTCTGGTGCCGCTGCCATCCGCAATTGATGACCATCAAACCGCGAATGCGGGCGCTTTGGCGGCGGCGGATGCGGCGAAAGTATTCGCGCAAACAGCCTTCACGTCGCAAACGCTGGCTGATGCGCTGGCGAGCTTCCTGAATTTCCCAGCGCGCATGGCATTGGCTGCTGCTGCGGCGGCTGCTTTGGCGCGCCCGAATGCGGCACGAGCGCTTGCGGATCGTGTCATGGCGCTGGCGCGGCGCGATTTGGTGGGGGTTTCCTGATGCGCGCGCTTCCCATCAGTATTGGCGCCATTCACTTCGTTGGTATCGGCGGCATTGGCATGTCCGGCATTGCCGAGGTGCTGCACACGCTTGGCTATCAGGTGCAGGGCAGCGATATCTCGGAAGGCGCCAATGTTGCACGGCTGCGCGCCGCCGGCATTCCAGTGATGATCGGCCATGACGCTGCCAATCTGGGCAATGCGCAGGTGATTGTCGTTTCCACCGCCGTCAAGCGCGATAATCCAGAAGTGGCGGCGGCGCGGCAGCGTTTGATTCCTATTGTGCGGCGCGCGGAAATGTTGGCCGAGCTCATGCGGCTCAAATGGGCCATCGCCATTGGCGGCACGCATGGCAAGACCACCACGACAAGCCTGGTCGGCGCTGTGCTGGAAGCTGCGCGGCTGGACCCCACCGTGATCAATGGCGGCATCATCAATGCCTATGGCACCAATACGCGCATGGGCAGCGGCGAATGGATGGTGGTGGAAGCCGATGAAAGCGACGGGTCCTTCCTGAAACTGCCCGCCGTTGTTGCCGTGGTTACGAATATGGATCCGGAACATCTGGACCATTGGGGCACGGAAGAAGCGATGAAGGAAGGCTATGCCCAATTCGTCGGCAATATTCCCTTTTATGGTTTTGCAGTGCTCTGCATTGATCATCCCGATGTGCAAGCGATGATCCCGCGCCTTTCGGATCGCCGCATCGTGACTTACGGCTTTTCGCCCCAGGCAGATGTGCGGGCTGAGCGTGTGATCACCGACCGCATGGGTGCGACTTTTGAAGTAACGGTGACGGATCGGCTGAGCGGGCGCGTTCGCAATATGAAGCCCTTCCGCCTGCCCATGCTGGGCCAGCATAATGTGCAGAATGCGCTGGCCGCCGTTGCCATCGCGGCTGAGTTGGGCGTGGATGAGGCCACCATCCGCACTGCGCTTGCCGGCTTCAAAGGTGTGAAGCGGCGCTTCACGCGCACCGGTGAGGCAGGTGGCATTACAGTGATTGATGATTACGGCCATCACCCGGTGGAAATCGCTGCCGTGCTGAAGGCCGCGCGGCAGGCCGGCGCGCGGGATGTGATTGCCGTGGTGCAACCGCATCGCTATTCGCGGCTTGCGACCCTGTTTGAAGAATTCTGCGCCTGCATGAATGATGCGGGCACGGTGATTGTGGCCGATGTCTATGCCGCCGGCGAAGCGCCGATGGAAGGCGTGGACAAGGATGCGCTGGTGGAAGGCTTGCGCGCACGCGGGCATCGTTCCGTCGTGCCTCTGCCCGGTCCCGATAGCTTGGCCGAGATGATTCACGCCATCGCGCGGCATGGTGATTATGTCGTCTGCCTCGGCGCGGGCAGCATCACTAATTGGGCGCATGCGCTGCCAACGCAATTGACTGAATTGCAGTCGCGCGCGCGCGGGCGCCTGGCGGGGGCGATGAAATGATGCCTCAGCCCATCAGCCAAGCCGTACTGCCACCGCTGCGCGGTCGCGTGGAACGTGATGCGCCGCTGGGTCCGGCCACCTGGTTCCGCGTGGGCGGGCCTGCGGATGTGCTGGTGCGCCCCGCCGATCTTGATGATCTGTTGCTGCTGCTACGCGACATGCCTGCCGATATGCCGCTGACCGTGCTGGGTGCGGCTTCAAACTTGGTCATTCGCGATGGCGGCATTGCAGGCGTGGTGCTGCGGCTTGCGCGCGGCTTTGGTGATGTGGTGGTGGAAGCCGATGGCGGCATCATCGCCGGCGCCGCCGCTTTGGATGTGACAGTCGCGGAAACTGCTGCCGCTGCTGGGCTCGCGGGGCTTGAATTTCTGGTCGGTATTCCAGGCAGCATCGGCGGCGCAGTGGCGATGAATGCCGGCGCTTATGGCCTTGAGATCAAGGATGTTCTGGATTGGGCGGAAATCGCAACACCTGAAGGTTTGCTGCGCCTGGATGCGGCCGCGCTGCACTTCGCCTATCGTCATGCGCAATTGCCAGTACGCGGTGTTGTGGTGCGGGCAAGGCTGCGCGCCATTGCCGGTTATAAACCCGCCATCGCGGCACGGCTTGCTGAAATTCGCGCCGCACGTGAAGCCACGCAACCCGTGCGTGCGCGTACCGGCGGTTCCACCTTCAAGAATCCACCCGGTGATCGCAAGGCCTGGGAATTGATTGACGCCGCCGGGTGCCGCGGCCTGACGCGCGGCGCCGCGCAGGTCAGCGAAAAGCACTGCAATTTCCTGCTCAATCTCGGGGGCGCTACCGCCGCCGATATTGAAGCGCTGGGTGAGGAAGTGCGCGCGCGCGTGTTGGCGCATTCCGGCATTGCGCTGGAGTGGGAAATTCGCCGCATCGGAAGGGCGCTGCCATGAAGAAGCGGGTTGCCGTTCTTTATGGTGGGCGTTCCGCAGAACGCGAGGTGTCGCTTTCTTCTGGCCGCCAGGTGATCACTGCTTTGCAAGAAGCGGGCTTTGCCGTGACGCCGATTGATGTCGGTGATGATCTGGCCGCCGTGATTCATGCGCTGAGCGACCCGCGCCCCGATGTTGTCTTCAACGCGCTGCACGGCCGCTTTGGTGAAGATGGCTGCATCCAGGGCATGCTGGATTGGCTTGGCCTGCCTTACACGCATTCTGGGCTACGTGCTTCGGCGCTTGCCATGGATAAGGCCGCGGCGAAGGCAATTTTTCGTGCTGCTGGCCTGCCCGTTGCGGATGATCGCATCGTGACGCGCGCCGAATTGGAAGCGGCGGACCCGCTGCCGCGCCCCTTTGTGGTGAAGCCAGTGAATGAAGGTTCTTCCGTTGGCGTCACCATTTTGCAGGAGGGTGACAATCGCCGCGCTGCCATTGCGCGGGGTTGGACGCATGGCGATGCCATCATGGTGGAAAGCTTCATCCCAGGCCGCGAATTAACCGTGGGTGTGATGGGGGATCATGCGCTGGCGGTCACGGATATTCTGTCTGATGCCGGGCAATTCTATGATTACGAAAGCAAATATGCCGCGGGAGGGTCGCGCCATATCCTGCCCGCGCATATGGCGCCGGAGGCTTATGCGCAGGCTTTGGATATCGCGTTGCGGGCACATCATGCGCTTGGCTGTCGCGGCGCCTCGCGCACGGATTTCCGTTATGATGACACGCAAGGTGAGCCAGGCCGGCTGATCCTGCTTGAAGTGAATACGCAGCCGGGCCTGACGCCAACATCGCTGCTGCCGGAGCAGGCGGCGCATTGCGGCATGTCCTTCCCCGCGCTTTGCGCCTGGATGGTGGAGCAAGCCCGCCATGGCGCGTGAACGCTTGCTCACCACCTCAACACGGAAGAAAAAGGAACAGGGTCGGCCTTCAGCGCTGCGCATTGCGATCCGTCGTGCGCGTCGTTTTGCGCGACCTGCGCTGTATGGTGTGCTGATCCTCTGCGGCTTTGGCGTCATTGCTTATGGTATCGCAATGGTGGACCCGGCGGGCCAGGCGCGGCGCATGCTGGACCAGGTCACCATGATTGGGCCTGATCGCAGCATGACAGTGCAGGCGGTGATCGTGGATGGTCGCCAGAACACACCGCTGTCACTCATTCGCGAAGCACTTGGCGTCTCGCGCGGCGATTCCATGATGGAATTCTCGCCGGAAGCCGCGCGACAGCGTTTGGAATCAATTCCCTGGGTGGCGCGC
>JBILPX010000247.1:0-5088 GCA_044373565.1 Roseomonas sp. | reverse complement strand
GGCGGCCGTACGCGACGCATCATTCAGCAAAAAACGCTGATTGGACCGCGCCCAGGGCTCCTTCTCACCCCAATAGCCATCATACCGCGCGAGTTCCACCCGATCCCCCGAACGATAGGACAGCAGCCGGTAAGGCCCGGTGCCGATCGCGGCCTTGCCGGAATTGAAATCCTCGCTGCCTGCCCCTTCCGCCGCGTGGCGGGCGATGATGCAGACCGAAGCCAGGTCAAGCGGCATGAGCGGATGCGGCGCGCTTGTGTGCAGGATCAGCGTATGCGGATCGGGCGTTTCCACCTTGGTGATGGCGCGCAGAAAACCGCCAAAACCACCCGGGCTATTCGGCACTCCGGCCTGCACGCGCGCGAAGGTGAAGACCACATCATCGGCGGTGAAGGGCTTGCCATCATGCCAGGTGACGCCCTTGCGCAGCTTGAATTCCCAGGAGGTTTCCGTCAGCACGCGCCAGGATTCCGCAAGCTGCGGGGATGGGCGCGATTGCCCATCACGGTCCACCAGCCGGTCAAAAATATGATTGGTCAGCGCGTTATTCGGCCCAACATTGTGGAAATGCGGGTCAATGGTGGTGACTGGCGCGCCAAGGCCAACCGTCAGCGTCTGTGCGCTTGGCGTGCCGATGGCGAAGGGCAGCGCAATCAGCGCAGCCAGCAGCGTTTTGGTGGGGTGGTTCATTGTAGCCTCCCGGATGTTCTTGAAGAAGACGCTAACCCAGCTTTACGGCAGAACGCCAGAGGCCCAAAAAAGAAAAAGCCGCGCTACCATGGGGTAGAGCGGCTTTGCTTGATCAAAAGGCTACTCAGCCCTGGCGTTCCACCATCAACTTCTTGATCTCACCAATCGCCTGCGCGGGATTGAGGCCCTTGGGGCAGGCGCGCGTGCAATTCATGATGGTGTGGCAGCGATAAAGCCGGAAGGGGTCTTCCAGATTATCCAAGCGCTCCCCGGTGGCTTCATCACGAGAATCCGCGATCCAGCGATAGGCCTGCAGAAGCACTGCCGGCCCCAGATAGCGATCGCCATTCCACCAATAGGACGGGCAAGATGTCGAGCAGCAGAAACACAGAATGCATTCCCAAAGCCCATCCAGCTTGGCGCGTTCTTCCTTGGATTGCAGCCGTTCAGCATCGGGCGGCGGGGGCGTGTCTGATTTCAGCCAAGGCTCCACGCTGCGCAACTGCGCGTAAATCTGCGTCAGGTCCGGCACCAGATCCTTCACCACCGGCATATGCGGCAGCGGGTTGATCCGAACCTCGCCCTTCACTTCTTCAATGGGCTTGAGGCAGGCGAGCGTATTCAGCCCATCAATATTCATCGAGCAGGAGCCACAAATCCCCTCACGGCAGGAACGCCGGAAGGTGAGCGTGCTATCCACCTCATTCTTGATCTTGATCAGCGCGTCCAGCACCATCGGCCCGCATTGGTCGAGATCAATTTCGAACGTGTCATTGCGCGGATTTTCGCCCGAATCAGGGTCCCAGCGATAAATCTTGAAATTCTTGACCTTCTTCGCACCGGCGGGCGCCTTATGCGTCTTGCCGGTGCCGATGGTTGAATTTTTGGGCAGGGTGAACGTGGCCATTTTTCTGAGTCCTAATACACGCGCGCCTTGGGGGGGAAGACCTGCACTTCATTGGTGAGCGTACGCATCTTCACATCGCGATAATCAAGCTTGACCTCGCATTTTTCATTCACCCAAGCCAGCGTGTGCTTCATCCAGTTATCATCGTCACGATCGGGGAAATCCTCATGCGCATGGGCGCCGCGGCTTTCCTTGCGCGCTTCGCCGCCGACAACCGTGGTCAGCGCATTGCCGATCAGGTTATCAAGCTCCAGCGCTTCCACCAGATCGCTGTTCCAGATCAGGCTGCGGTCAGCGATTTTGATATCGCCATAGCTGCCCGCGACCTGGGCCATTTTCGCGACCCCTTCCTTGAGCAGTTCCGAGGTACGGAACACCGCCGCATGGGTCTGCATGGTGCGCTGCATGGCAAGGCGAAGCTCGGCCACATTGGTGCCGCCCTTGGCATGGCGCACGCGATCAAAGCGATCCAAGCTAGACTCACCCGCCTTGGAAGGCAGCGGCGGCTGGGAAGCGCCCGGCTTGATGGTCTCCGACGCGCGATGCGCCGCCGCACGGCCAAACACCACCAGGTCAAGTAGCGAATTCGTGCCAAGACGGTTCGCGCCATGGACGGAAACGCAAGCCGCTTCACCCACCGCCATCAGCCCCTGCACCACGCGGTCCTGATCCTTCGCGGTTGGGTTTAGCACCTCGGTGTGAATATTCGTGGGAATGCCGCCCATATTGTAATGCACGGTCGGCAGGATGGGGATCGGCTCCTTCGTCACATCCACGCCCGAGAAAATCTTGGCTGTTTCCGAAATTCCCGGCAGGCGTTCATGCAGAATGGCCGCGCCCAAATGTTCCAGATGCAGATGGATGTGATCGCGCTCAGGCCCCACGCCACGGCCTTCACGGATTTCCATGGACATGGCGCGGGAGACAACATCGCGGCTCGCCAAATCCTTGGCCGTCGGCGCATAGCGTTCCATGAAACGCTCGCCTTCCGAATTGGTCAGATAGCCACCTTCACCGCGGGCACCTTCCGTGATCAGGCAGCCCGCGCCGTAAATCCCGGTTGGGTGGAATTGCACAAATTCCTGATCCTGCAGCGGCAGCCCCGCGCGCAGCACCATCCCGCCACCATCGCCGGTGCAGGTATGGGCGGAAGTGCAGGAGAAATAGGCGCGGCCATAGCCACCCGTCGCCAGCACCACGCTTTGCGCGCGGAAGCGATGGATGGAGCCATCTTCCAGGCACCAGGCGGTCACACCGCGGCACACGCCTTCATCATCCATGATCAGGTCAAGCGCGATATATTCAACGAAGAACTCGCAGCCATGCTTCAAGGATTGCTGATAAAGCGTGTGCAGAATGGCGTGCCCCGTGCGGTCAGCAGCGGCGCAGGCGCGCATCGCGGGGGTTTTGCCGTAATCCTGCATATGGCCGCCAAAGGGGCGCTGATAAATGCGGCCATCTTCGGTGCGGCTGAAGGGCACACCGTAATGTTCAAGCTCGATGACGGCAGGGATGGCTTCGCGGCACATATATTCGATGGCGTCCTGGTCACCCAGCCAGTCAGACCCCTTCACGGTGTCATACATGTGCCAGCGCCAATCATCTTCGCCCATATTGCCGAGCGCGGCACCAATGCCGCCTTGTGCGGCTACCGTGTGGCTACGCGTCGGGAAAACCTTGGTGATGCAGGCGGTCTTCAGCCCCGCCGCCCCCATGCCGAAAGTGGCGCGCAGCCCGGCGCCACCAGCGCCCACCACCACCACATCATAGGTATGGTCCACAATCCGATAGGCGCCATTGGAAGGCTTGCTGATCGCATTCATTGCTTCATCTCATCCTGCCAAGCGGCGGGGAATACGCCCCGGACCCGCATTGTTCCTCAACCAAAACTCAAAGCGCGATGCGCAAAACGCTCAGGCTTGCGGCGAGCCACATCAGCACGGCAAGCCCATTCACCGCACAAATCGCGGCAAAGCGCTTCAACTCATCACGCACATAATCTTCGATCACCACTTGCAGCCCGGCCGCCGCGTGGTGAAACGCCGCGGTCAGGAAAGCCAGTAGCAAGACCGCATTGAATGTATTGCCGATCCATTCCAATACAACCGCATATTCGGCGCCCGCCAAGCCGGCCAGGGAAAAGATCAACCAGATCGAAAGCGGCAGCAACGCGATAGATGTCACGCGCTGCATCCACCAATGCCGCGTGCCGCCCTTGGCGGAGCCCATGCCACGCGCGCGCCCTAACGGGCTGCGAAGTGAACGGATTGAGGCGCTGTCTTCAGCCATGATGATGCCCCTTCAGACCAGGATCAGCAGCCAGGTGAGAATGGTCAGCACCGCCGTGCCAATCACCACCAAGCGCCCGGAACGATAAGCGGCATCCATGGCAAAGCCGTGGCCGGCATCCCAGAACAAATGCCGGATGCCGGCCAGCGTGTGATACCAGGCCGCAACCGTCAGCCCGAACAGCGCCACCCAGCCCAGGAAGGACCCGAAGACCCATTGCGCGGTGGCGAAAGCGCCCTGCCCCGTACCGGCTGCAACCAGCCACCAGACCAGCAGCATCAGCCCGCCGCACCACGCCACACCAGAAATACGGTGCAGAATAGACAGCAGGCTCGTCATTTGCGTCATGTCATAGACTTGCAAATGCGGCGACAATGGTCGGCGCGTCAGCGTGCCATCGGAACGGCGGCCAACCATGGCCGCTTCCCGAGCATCTTTTATCCTTGCCATCAACCCAACTCCAACGATTCGACTCCGCGCGGAGACCGCGCCGGCGAACTTCTTCTCTGCCTTTTTAAGTGTCGCGTGCCATAGCGTCAAATCAGGCAGACACTCTCCATATTGGCCGCAAAAGATTGACGAATTAGTCATGCAGGCGCAGTTTCAAAGCCTAATCTGACAGGGGCCCCAGGGCTCATGAGCGCTGCAACTTCCGAAGCCCCAGGGGCCGGCCAGGATGCCCGAATCATCGCCCTGATCGGCACCGGGCATTTCCTGTCTCATTTCTATATGCTCTGCCTGCCGCCGCTATTTCTGGTTTGGCGAGAGGAATTCGGCGTTTCCTATGCCGAATTGGGCCTGACCGTCGCGCTGATGAGCGGCACCACGGCGCTTTTGCAAACCCCGGTAGGCTTCGCGGTGGACCGCTACGGCGCCAGGCCCTTCCTGGTGGGTGGCACGCTGATCATGGCACTCGCCATCTCCGGCATGGCTTTCGCACCGGGGGTTTGGGCGCTGTGGTTGCTCGCGATCCTCTCGGGCGTTGGCAATAGCGTGATCCATCCGGCGGATTACGCCATCCTAGCCGGCAGCATCCGGCAGGACCGCATGGGTCGCGCTTTTGCCATGCATACCTTCACCGGCAATCTGGGCTTCGCCCTGGCACCGCCCATCATCGCATTGCTCATGACGGTCATGGGATGGCGGGAAGCGCTTTTGCTGGTGGGCCTGCTCGGCGTGCCGGTGGTGGGCGCCATTTTGCT
>JBILPX010000246.1:0-5096 GCA_044373565.1 Roseomonas sp. | reverse complement strand
CAATCTGCGCCGCTATTATGATACGCTGCTGATGCGCCCGGGCTTTACCGGCCATGTTGCGCTGCCATTGTCTTGAAGGAAAAACGCCATGACCACCACCACGACCAGCCATGCTGAAACGTCTGAATTCATCCGCGGGCTGCGCCCGTTTTTCGAATATCGTGATCTCGGCATCAATGGCGCCACTGACGGCGCCTTTGGCGCAAATGTCATCCGCGCCATTCCGGGCGCCCATGCCACTGGCCAATGGCACACCCATAATCTGAAATTCCAGATGTTCTTCGTGTTGAAGGGCTGGGTGCGCTTCGAGTATGAGGATATAGGCGTGAAGGAATTCCGCGCCGGTGATAGCTGCTACCAGCCGCCCTTGGTGAAGCATCGTGAAGTCGCCCATTCGGAAGATTTGGAATTGATCGAAATAACGGGGCCGGCGGAATTCGAAACCAAGGATGTGTGAACCACGCCTATAAGGGCGGGTGAGACAGGAAGAAGTATAATGTCGCGATCTGTGATCGTGCTCGGCGCCGGCATGGTCGGCGTTTCCATCGCGCTGCATCTGCAACGCCGCGGCGCGCAAGTTGTGCTGCTGGATCGCGCGCCGCCGGGGGAAGGTGCTTCCTTCGGCAATGCGGGCTTGATCCAGCGGGAAGCGGTGCATCCGCACCCCTTCCCGCGCGATATCGCAACGCTGTGGCGCATGGCGCAGAACAGATCGGTGGATGCTTCCTATCATCCTTCTGCCTTGCTCAGCCTGGCGGGGCCCTTGTTCAAATATTGGTGGCATTCGGCGCCTTCACGCTACCGGCCCATTGCGGAAGCCTATGCGCGGCTGATCGTGACCTGCATTGATGAACATGTGGCACTCACGCGCGGTACTGAGGCTGAAGCATTGCTTCGCCCCATTGGCTGGATGCGGCTTTACAACAATCAGCCAGCATTGAACGCCGCCATCGCCGAAGCCGAAATGCTGAAGCGCGAGCAAGGGGTGAATTACGCGCTGCTGGATGAAGCCGGCCTCGCGGCAGCCGAGCCTCATTTGTTGGTCAAGCGCCTTGGCGCCATTCATTGGACCGATCCGCTTTCTGTGAGCGACCCGCAGGCGTTGACGCTATTTTACGCGCGGCGTTTCACCGAAGCCGGCGGCCAAATCCTGCGTGGCGATGCCATGAGCCTTGAACGCCACGGCGCTGGCTGGCGCGCGCAAGCCAGTGATGGCCCGCGCGAAGCGGAACAGGTGGTGATTGCGCTGGGCTCAGCCTCCGCGAAGCTCACGCGTCGTTTTGGTTATGCACCGCCGTTATTCGGCAAGCGCGGCTATCACCGGCATTACCGCATGCAGGGTAATGCGGTGCTCAATCATGGTTTCATGGATGCCGATACCGGCTTTGTGCTGGTGCCGATGCGCGCTGGCGTCAGGCTTACCACCGGGGCGGAATTCGCCCCCGATGATGCGCCGAAAACCCCGGTGCAATTGGCGCGCGCCGAACCTATGGCGCGCAAGCTGCTGCCCTTGGCGGAAGCCGTGGAAGATGATCCCTGGCTTGGGGTGCGCCCCTGCACACCGGATATGCTGCCGATCATCGGCCCCCTACCCGGCCAGGCCGGCGCCTGGTGCGCGTTCGGCCATGCGCATCAGGGCTTCACGCTTGGCCCCACCACTGGGCGGCTGGTGGCCGAGATGATGATGGGCGAAGCGCCTTTCATTGACCCTGACCCATACCGCCCTGCCCGATATTGAATCGGGGCGCTTCGCCAAGGGCAGCTAATCAGTTATTAGGCTGCACTGCCCCATATTTTATAATCGGAATATTCGATGATCGCGCTGCCCACCCCTCAGCAGCTTCGCTACCTTGTGGCGCTGGCCGAATATGAGCATTTCGGCCGCGCTGCATCGGCCTGTGGTGTCACGCAATCCACCCTATCCGCCGGCATGATCGCGCTTGAACGCCAATTGGATGCGGCCATTCTGGAACGGAGCGGCGCCAAAAAACCGGTCTTCACGCCACTTGGGGCGGAACTCATCCAACGTGCGCGTGTTGCCCTCGCCGCGCTCAATAGCTGCGTGGAAACCGCCACCGCCGCGCGGGAGCCGCTTTCCGGACCGATACGCCTCGGCGTGATCCCGACCATCAGCCCCTTTCTGCTGCCTCGCCTGATGCCGCGGCTCCGCGCCGATTTCCCGCGGCTGCGCCCGTGGCTACGTGAAGATTTGACCGAAAGGCTGGTGGAAGCACTGGAAGGCGGGCGGCTTGATTTGCTGCTGCTCGCACTCCCCTGTGATTGCGGCGGGGCGGAAACGCTGAGCATCGCCGAAGACCCATTTCTGCTTGCGTGTCCGGCGGATCACGCCTTGGCCGAACGCACCAGCATTCCGCCTCGGGCGCTGATGGATGAAAAACTATTGCTGCTGCAGGACGGCCATTGCCTGCGCGATCACGCATTGGCCGCTTGCGGGCTTTCGGGGGCGCTGACCGCCGAGGAATTTTCCGCGACTTCGCTCCATACGCTCGTGCAAATGGCCGCCAGCGGGCTTGGGGTTACCCTGTTGCCGCGCCTGGCCATTGCGGGCGGCGTCTTGGCCGGGACTGGAATGGTCACCAAGCCTTTGGAAGGCGGCATGAGCCGGCGCATCGGCCTGGCTTGGCGCGCGCGGAGCCCAAGGGCCGAAGAATTTCGCGCTCTGGCCCCTGCCATTGCCGCGGTGATGCAGGATTTGTAAGGCTGCTTTAAAGGGAGAGTTGAACATGGCGGGTTTCGATCTGGGCAGCGTAATCGGTGCAGTTTTGTCAGGGGGCGCAGCACCAAGGCGCCGCGGCCCAAGTCTTTCGCGCCCGCGCATGCCAGCCGGCAATGCGCAGCTTGGTCGCGCGCTGGCGGGGCTTGCGGGCATCGCGATTGAAGCGCTGCGGCGCAGTCAAAGCTCTGCCCAGCCTCCTGCCGCGCCGGCGCCTCGGCCAGCATCAGGCGGCAAGGGCAGCGGTTTCGATTGGGCCGGCCCGGCACGTCAGGGCGAAAGCAGCGCGCGGCCCATCAAAAAGGCCCCAGGCCAAGGCGGGTTGAAGGATGCGCCGGGCGCCACCACGCCCGCCACCGATCCATGGGCGCCCGTTAAGGCAGAAGCTGAGGAAGAACCCAGCGCCGAGACCGCCGAAGCTTTATTGATGCTGCGCGCCATGATTGCCGCCGCCAAGGCCGATGGCGCGATAGATGCCGAAGAACGCGGGCGTATCGCGGCGCAATTGGATGATGCAGGACTAAGCTCCGCCGCGCGGGATATGGTGCTGGCGGATTTCGACAAGCCGCTGACCCCCGCGGCGCTTGCGAAACTGGCGAGCGACCCGATGCTGGCCGCACAGCTTTATGCCGCTGCCGTGGTCGGCGCGGGTGAGATCGCGGCGGCCGAACGCGCCTGGCTTGATGAATTCGGCAAGGCGCTGAAACTGGACCGCGCCGCCGCGGCGGCAATCGAAGCAAGACTTGTATAAGGCTGACATGATGGATGGCTTGACCCCAGAACAGGCAAGGCTGCGCGACCGGGCGCGCGAATTGGCGCGCGAAGCGGCAGCGCAAGCTGCCGAGACGGATCGCTCCGGCGCCTATCCCTGGCCCATGGTGCGGCGCATGGCGGAAGCGGGCTTCACCGGCCTGACCGTGCCGCGCGCATGGGGCGGGCCGGGCGGGGATTATTTCGACGCTGCCCTGGTGATCGAGGAATTTTCCAAAGCCTGTGCCGTTTGTGGCCGCATCGCCGTTGAAGCCAATATGGGCGCAATTGGCGCCATCATGGCCTATGGCACGGATGCCCAAAAGCGCATTGCCGCTGATCTGGTGCTTGCCGGCGACAAACCCGCGATTCTGATCACGGAACCCGAAGCCGGTTCGGCGGCGACGGAGATGACCACGCGCGCCGTGCGTCATGGCGATATTTGGGTGATCAATGGCCGCAAGACTTGGATCACGGGCGGCGGCGTTTCCCGGCTCCATTTGATCTTTGCCCGCGTGATTGAAGATGGGCGCGATCAGGGCATTGGTGGCTTTCTGGTGGTGCGCCAGGGCGATGGCCCGCCGCCTGGGATCAGCTTCAAGCGCATCCCCTCCCTCGGACTATGCGGCATGCCGGAAGCCGAGACAGAGATCGCCGGGCTGGAAGTGCCCGATAGCATGGTGCTACGCCCGCCCGGTGGCTGGGCGCGCGGCTTTGGCCGGCTGATTGATGCCTATAATGGCCAGCGCGTGGGTGCGGCGACTGTTGCCTTGGGGCTGGCCGCGGGCGCCTATGATCATGCTTTGGACCGCGCCCAAACCCGCCGCCAATTCGGTCGCCCGATTGGCGAATTCCAGGGGCTCGCCTGGATGCTGGCGGATATGTCCATTGAGGTTGAGGCCGCCCGCGCTTTGGTATGGCGCGCGGCGAAAAGCGCCGGGCCCAATGGCTTCCCGGATCGGCTTGCCTCCGCGCAGGCCAAGGTGCTGGCGGGCGAGATGGCGATTCGCGTCACGAACCAGGCTTTGCAGGTTTGGGGCGCGGCGGGCTATTCGCGCGATAATCCGATGGAGCGCTATTTGCGCGATGCGCGCATGTTCGCCATTGCCGGGGGCACGGCGCAGGTGCTGCGTACCCAGGTGGCCGAACAGATCATGGGCCGGAAACTGCCCCAGACGCGGGATGGTTTTCTGCGCATCATGGAGGAGGAACGGCGGGCCGCTGAATAGAGCATTTTCAAGCCAAGTGGGATCACTTGGCGGCTCGGAAAATGCGATCAAACAAACGCTCTAAAGGCTGTCATGGGTTGACTTGGCCCCCTGGCTTGCTTAGAACCCGCGACTTCGAAAGGTTTGACCAATGAAAATCCGTAACTCACTGAAGACCGCCAAGATCCGTGACAAGAACTGCGTTGTGGTGCGCCGCCGCGGTCGCGTTTACGTGATCAACAAGAAGAACCCGCGGCTGAAGGCCCGCCAGGGCTGATATCGCGCGGGCTTCGGCCTGCAAAATAGCGTTGGGCGTTTGAGAGGGGGCTTTGGCCCCCTTTTCGTGTTTGGGCGCTCAGACGTTAATGCGCCAAACCCGGTTGCGGCGGGGTCCGGGGTAACAC
>JBILPX010000119.1:0-8590 GCA_044373565.1 Roseomonas sp. | reverse complement strand
GTGACGCGGCCAATAAACCATGTCAGTCGATATTCCTTTTCCGCCCCTTCAGCCAAGCAACCAAACCAAACAACATCCAGAAAAGGACCGTCCAGACGGTTAAACCGACCGCTCGGCCTACGCCATTCGATGACCCTCCGACGAAAAGGGCAAAAAACCAAGTTACTGCCGCTACTGCGGTAGTCACCATGGCCAGCATTTTCAGCCAGTACAAAGTATTCCTCCCCTCTCTTTTCTGCTCAACACAAGCAGGGATCGTGCGGCTTAACAACATTTTTCAGATACGAGATGCTTTTTTCGCTAAACCGGCAAACCGCGATTCACATACGGGGTTCCGTGCAACTGCGAAGCGTTACGCGCTGCTATCCCCGCGCCACCGGCAGCCGCTCCAGTAGCCCTGGCAACGTGAGCCATTCTGGTGCCGCGCGCTCAGGATTGCCTCCACCATCTTAGGCACAATGATTTTGCCAACCCAATTAGCAGACTGTTTCGCTTCTATCATTGGTGGTGATAGGCTTTCGTTATGAAACCACGCTCAATCAATATCTTCCTGCTGGACGGCGACCCAGACGGCGTGAAGGTGGCCCAAATCGCCATGTCCACCATCCAGGCCATCGCCTTCCGCCGCAATCAGTTGCGGCGCGTGAGGGATACCTTTCCTGAGATCGAGCGGCCTGGGGTTTATGTCCTGATCGGCGCTGATGAGGCTGAGGCGGGGCGGTTGCTTGGTTATATTGGTGAATCTGAGGGTGTCGGCGGCAGGCTGGCGACCCATAGCGCTGATAAAGCGCGCGATTTCTGGACCGATACGGTCGTATTGATCAGCAAGGACGAAAATCTTACCAAAAGCCACGCCCGCTATGTTGAGGCTGCGATGATCAGGGCCGTGAGTGACAATCCGCGCTGGACGCTACCCAACACTAATCGCCCTTCCAGCGACGCCGGCAAGCTACCGATGCCGGACCGGGTGGCAATGGATGAGTTCATTGATCAGACCAAGACGCTTGTGGGGGCACTGGGGTGGGATCTTTTCAAAATCGTGCGCGGGCCGGTTATGCCCGCTGTAGCGGCGGCTAAGGCGCCGGCGGCGGCCAACCCAGTCTCAGGAGAGCGCTTTTCGTTCCGAGGTGAGGGCTTCGACGCTGAGATGAAGATTGACGCGTCGGGCGAAATCATCGTCACCGTTGGTTCAAAGGCGCGACTCCGGACAACCCCGACCATTCCAAAAGGGACGGTGGCAACGCGCCAGATGCTCCAGGACCGAGGGATCCTAAAGCCAACGCAGGAGCATCTTGTTTTTGAAAGCGAGTATACTTTTTCCTCTCCGTCTGCGGCTGCCGCTGTCGTGATCGGGGCGAGCGCCAATGGGCGTATTGTCTGGAAATTGTCGGATGGCAGGACCTATGCGGATTGGGAGGCTGGGCAGAATCAGGATACGGGAGGGGCCACTTCGCCATCGGGCGCACCTGTTGAGGTTGTAGGATGAATGAATAGCCTCCGCCACGCGGTTTCAATCAGTCAACGTGGCGGTTTGGCTTTCGCGGAGCGGTTACCCAATGACCCGCGTGATTAAGGGGGCCCCGCCGTCGCGCGCTGCGCGGCAGTGGCTATCCGGAAAGCTGCGCGAGTTGAGCAGAAACGGACCGTTTGTTTCAGTCACACCAGCGCCATGCAAGGAGTTGCTGGCTGCGCTGTCAGGACAGGAATTCAAAGCGTCCGCTTTGGTTAGACAGATGATGGATTGCTCATACGCCTCGATATCCGCCACCCGGTATAGTACCCTTCCGCCCAGCTTGAGGTACCGCGGCCCTTCGCGAAGCCAGCGCCAACGCTCCAGGGTGCGGGGGCTGATCCTCCAGCGTCGGGCGAGGTCAATTTGATTCAGGCAGGTTTCACTCATTCTGGCATTCTCCTTTTTGCGAAGTCGTCCGCGAGAGGACGAAGGCGTGAGAAGAAAATACTATCAAGGGCCTCAACCACGGCCTTCGCGCGAAACAAGGCCTAGCCCAGGGTGCGGGTCTGCGGCGCGTATGTCCTTTCAAGGGTACGCGCTGCATTAGCGAAAGGCAGAGAAATCAGGCTTTTCGCTTTAGCTAGCCCAAGCGTAATCTAGCCACGCTGCCTCTCGCCGGGAGAGTTAGCATCCGGGTCCACCCCATCCGCCATTTTCGCAGATTTTCGCTGAACTGCGATGACCTACGAACGATTGCGCACCGTCGCTGTTCCAAAAGTATCAAAATGTCCAGCGCATTGCCCGCAAGAAGTCGCCAAGCTTCATGCAGGGGATCCCGAAGTGCTGGCAAATGGCGGGAATATTCGGCTTGTTCGGGCTGGGGCTTTCCTCTGTCACCACAGTTCCGCTCAGCGCGTGAGCACGCGCAATGATAAACGGGTCTGCAACCGGAGTGCCGCGTAGGCGCGCCTTCTCACTTATGATCTGCTGGAAATGGGGAACCACGAAAATGCGGGGAAGGAACGATGTCTCAGTAGCGTCAGGCGTTGTAAAAATTGTTTTGTTACGGCTGCACCACTCCAGCACATGATTATTCGGACCGGCGCCGAGTTCGCGCAGCACTTCGCGTGTTGACGTTACCTCACCGGCAATAACCGCCGCCTCGAACCGCACCCAGAATGCAGGAAAGACATCTGGAAGCAGAGGGCTCATCTCGGAAAAGGAATTCGTATCAAAAACGTAGATCACGCCGCGGTACCCCGCAGCACCAAGTCTTCAAACCGTTCGAAATTGCGCGGCTTCACGCCAATCAAGTCTGCCGCTTCGGTCTTGGTCAGAAGGCGGCGCGTGTATCGGGAAACCACTTCGCGAAGGAATTGCTCGCTCAGATAAGAACCCTGCGTGTTGTAATAGCTGCCGCCCGCGCCTCCCGCTTTACGGAGTTGCCCCGCCCACTCGCGATCCTTCGCGAGGTAGAAGTCCATGGTTACCGCGCCGCGCTCAACGAACTGGCGCAGGATTACGCTCCGGCTGACGCGGTAACGAGCAGCCAATGCGGCGAATTGCTCGTCGCTTGCCGTTTCAGGTGCAAACGCGCCAGCTACAACAGCAAAGTCCGCCACGGGCACGAGGATTTCTCCAGCCAGCGCGTTGCAGAAGCGCTCGACAGCCCGGTCAGGCTGGGGAAGTTCGTCGATGCCCCGATTATCAAATCGGCTGATCCCGCTTCGGTCACACAGAACATGTGCCAGTTCATGTAGCAGGCTGAAAACCTGTCTGGTTTTGGTCGTGCTGTTGTTGATCAGGATAACCGGGAATTCAGAATGCCACAGGCAGAAACCAGAGAATTCCCGCTGCTTGAAGCTCTCCTTGAAGACATGAATGCCGCCGCGCTCGATAGCACGCCGCCACAGTTTCAAGGCGCTGTCGTCGTCACCCTGCCGAGCGATGTCATCGAGGCTAACGCCCAGTACCTGCCGAATACGCGCAGCTTGCTGCACGACATCGCCGCGCAATTTCACCCGCACTTGTCGCCATATAGGCTCCACGACCGGGTTCCGATCTCCATACAGTTCGATCAGGGCAGACTGAAAGGCACGAGCTTTCCGGATCAAAAAGGCCGTCTCGCGTGACAGATGGCTCAAATCGCCATCCGGCAATGACCGAAACTCGGCGCGAGGCTTCGGCTCATCTGGTGGCGCAGGCATGAAGAACAGAGCCAGTGGGCGCTTATAGACTTCGTACGCAAGCGTCTCCAACTGTGAATAAGTCGGCGCGTCCTCACCGCTCTCCCATGCTTCAATGAGTCCGACCGCCTTCTTGAGTCGCGCGGCGACATCAGCCGTCGTCATGTTCGCGCTTTCGCGAGCCCATTTCAGGACGGACGGCGTCAAACTTACAATCGGCCAAGGTCGAGACACGCTAGAATTTTTCCCTGTATGCGACGGTTGAAGCGACTTTTTGCCCTACTTCATGATCAGATGGAAGCGGGTCATCTATCTCTCGCGATTGATATCGTCTCCGTGTAGCCGGAAAGAGCTTGGACCTGCGAAATATACCCAGCACCTGCGCAGGAACCAGAGCAGAACTCCCGCATCCAATTTCCTCTCCTCCGCCAATACGCAGAAGTTCGCTACAGTTCCACTCGCGCGATCAGAGTAAATCTGCGCATACGAGAAAATGCGAAGGAATGGGCGGGAGTTGTGGACGATTCGCCTCGGCTTATCCGAGAGTTAGAGGATGTGTCCTCTCCCTCCGAACCCCCTAATTTCTTACGCGAGCGGCGCTCAAACCAACAAGATCCTCGCTCAGCTTCCACAGTCGCTGCCCTCGCCGGTCATCCTTCGCCTTGGCTGAAAGTGACGGCGCGAAAGGCTTCGCAGCGGACTTCTGGCGGTTGCCCCAGCTCCAATGCACCCCGGATTGCTGGAATTCAGGGTCGCAGACCACCTGCGCCACACGCTCCCCCGACAGCGGCTGGGATACATAGCCTTTGGTAATGTTCTTCTGAAACTACAGGCCAATGCCTGAGGAGACGCCAGTAACAATCACGGTGCATTGGTCGGTGCTGAGCATCCAAATCTCCTTCCTGGATCGGCAGCGCGAGTAAGTCCGGCTGATGACAAATTGCGCCGCGGCCTGCATATCCGCGGCGGGGTCGGCCGCTGCGCGTCGGCGGGGGGAGATTGGAGTGAGACGCGCCATGACCATCATTGCCGTGCTGCTGGGCGTCGTGCTGCTGGGCGGCGGCTTTTGGCTCTATACGCCCGACAAGCCACGCAGCGTGCTGGAAGCGACCTACGCCGCGCCGCCCTCCGCCTTTGTCGAAATCGCCGGCGTCCGGCTTCATCTGCGCGATACCGGCCCGCGCGATGCGTCGGCCATCATCATGCTGCACGGCTTCGGCGCCAGCCTGCACACCTGGGAGGACTGGGCGGCCCTGCTGGAGCCCAACTACCGCGTCATCCGCATGGACCTGCCGGGCTTCGGCCTGACCGGCGCCGACCCAACCGGGGACTACACCGATGCGCGCAGCATAGCGTTGTTGCTGGCGCTGCTCGACCGGCTTGGTGTGCAGCGCGCAACCTTTATCGGGAGTTCGATGGGGGGGCGCATCGCCTGGGCCTTCGCTGCCGCGCATCCAGACCGCGTGGCGAAGCTCGTGCTGGTCTCGCCGGACGGCTTCGCGGGTCCCGGCGTTGAATACGGCAAGCCGCAGAAGGTGTCAGCGCTGATGCATATGCTGCCCTATACGATGCCGCGGTCCATGCTGCGCGCGAACCTGGCAATCGCCTATGCCGACCAGACCCGGCTCACCGACGCCACTGTGCAACGGACCTATGACATGATGCTGGCAAGTGGCGTACGTTCGGCGATTGTCGCGCGCATGGGACAGGTGGTGCTGCCCGATCCCTTGCCGCTCCTGCGGCGGCTTAACATGCCCACGCTGCTGCTGTGGGGTGACAAGGATGGGATGATCCCGGTTTCCAACGCCCAGGACTACCTGGCCGCGCTACCGAATGCGACCTTGGTGGTGCTGCCCGGCATTGGCCATGTGCCGCAGGAAGAAGCGCCGCAGGAAACGATTATCCCGCTGCGTGGCTTCCTCGCGCGCTGATCAGCCGCGCAGCACTTCCAGCGCCTGTGAGGTATAGAAGCCGCGTGCGACGCGGTGCGTGCGGGCGCTGCTCCAGCCGGCCATCGCGGGTTCGGCCGCAATCAGCCGGCGCAGCGTTCGTTCCGCGACCGGCACAATGGCCGGGGATCGGTCGCCGCGCGGCACAAGCCGCCCGACAGCGAGGAAGGCCTGCAGGAAGGCGGAGCTCGGCGCAAAGGTAAAAAGCATCGAGCGGTCGGTGCGCGCCGCGAGCCCGGAAAGCACCCGCACCACATCCGCTGCCTTGTAGTGGATCAGGCTGTCCATCCCGACCACATGGTCGAAGCGCCCGAGTGCAGGGTCGAACATGTCGCCCACGCGGAAATCAATACGCCCCGCACCGACATCGCCACCAATGCGTTCGCGCGCGAGTTCGACAAGGTTCTGCGAAAGGTCAATCGCCGTAACATGCGCGCCGCGCTGCGCCGCTGCCACCGCCAAGGCGCCAGTGCCGCAGCCAGCATCAAGGATGCGGTGCCCCGTCAGATCGTCCGGCAGCCAGGACAGCAGCGTCGCGCGCATGGTGTCGCGCCCTGCGCGCACCGTGGCGCGGATGCCGCTGACCGGCGCATCAGATGTCAGGCGCTTCCATGCCTCTACCGCAGTGCGGTCGAAATAGGTCTCAAGTTGGCCGCGGCGCGCGGCGTAGCTGGCGGTGGGCATGGTCTTCGTTCCTTCGCTCTCAGGCCACTACGCCTTCGAGCCGGTCTTCCAGCTCGTCGCTCGCCTGGCGCAGCCGGTCGAGCGTGGCAGCGTCGGGCGACCAGAATTTACGCTCCTGCGCCTCGATCAGCCGGTTGGCGATCTGCGCCGAGGCCGTGGGGTTCAGCTTCGAGATGCGGGCCCGCATCTCGGGATCCAGCACATAAACCTCTGCCAGCTTTTCATACACCCAAGGGGCGACATCGCCTGTGGTGGCGGACCAGCCCATGGTGTTGGTCACATGCGCCTCGATCTCGCGCACGCCTTCAAAGCCGTGCTTCAGCAGACCCTCATACCATTTGGGATTGAGGGTACGTGTCCGGGTTTCGAGTGCCACCTGCTCAGAGATGGTGCGTACCTTGCCGTCGCCGCGCGTCTGGTCACCGATATAAACCGCCGAGGCGATGCCGCCCCGCGCCCGCCGCACGGCACGGCTGATGCCGCCCAGCGTGTCGAAGTAATGGTCCACGGTCGTCACGCCAACCTCGATGCTGTCGAGGTTTTGGTAGGTAACATCTACGGTCTTCAGCACTCCGCCCAGTACCTTATCGGCCCGCGCCGGCTTGCCATCCAGGCCATAAGCGTAGCCCTTGCGCTTGATGAAGGCCTCAGCCAATTCGTCCTCGTCGTTCCAGGCGCCCTCAGCAACCAGCGAATTGACGTTGGACCCGTAGGTACCATCGGCATTGCCAAAGACGCGCAAAGCGGCTTCCTCAATGCTGCAGCCATGCGCGGCGATGTGGTCGAGCACGTGCTTGCGGATGAAATTCATCTCAATCGGCTCGTCGGCTTGCGCGGCGAGCAGCGCGGCCTCGGCCAGCAGCTTCATCTGCAGCGGCAGCAGATCGCGGAAGATGCCCGAAAGCGTGATAACCACGTCAATACGCGGCCGGCCCAGCTTCGCCAGCGGGGTCAGCGCGGCACCGGCAAGCCGGCCATAGCTGTCGAAGCGCGGCTCGGCGCCCATCAGCGCCAGCGCCTGCGCGATCGGCCCGCCTTCGGTTTTCAGATTGTCGGTGCCCCAAAGCACCATCGCTATCGATTCGGGCAGGCCGTGGCCGTCGGCCTCGTGCCGTTCCAGCAGCCGCTGCGCTTGGCGGGCGCCATCCTGAACCGCGAAGGCTGAGGGCAGCTTAAAGGGATCGAAGCCGTGCAGGTTCCGCCCCGTGGGCAGCACGTCCATGCTGCGCAGCAGGTCGCCACCCGGCGCCGGGTGAATGTAGCGGCCATCCAGCGCCTGCAGGATACCGGGGATCTCGCTATCGGTGCCTAGCAGTGCATCCAGGCGCGCGCGCTCGGCGGGGTCCGTGACGCCGGCGGCGTCCAGCATCTCGGCACGTTGGGCGGCGTCGGGTGGCTCGCCTACCACATGCAGGCCATGCGGGATCAGCGTGTATTCCAGTTCCAACAGCGCGCGGCCAAGCGCCTGGATCGCCGCCACCGGGTCGTCCCAGACAGGCTCCGCAGTTGCAAGGTTCACTTCAGACGCTTGTGCCTGGATCAGCCCGGCCAATGCGGCGCGCTGGCCGATCTCGGCATCCGGTTCCAGGGACCGCCAGCGATCAATGGAGGATTTCAGATCGAGCAACCCACGATAAAGCCCAGCCGAGGAGATCGGCGGCGTCAGGTAGCTGATCAGCGTCGCACCCGCGCGGCGCTTGGCCAGCATGCCCTCAGACGGGTTGTTCGAGGCATAGAGGTAGAAGTTCGGCAGGTCGCCGATCAGCCGGTCAGGCCAGCAGGTGGCCGACATGCCCGCCTGCTTGCCGGGCATGAATTCCAGCGCGCCATGGGTGCCGAAATGCAGCACCGCATGGGCGCCAAAATCCTCGGCAAGCCAGCGGTAGAAGGCGGTGAAAGCGTGGGTCGGTGCGAAGCTGCCCTCGAACAGCAAGCGCATCGGGTCGCCTTCGTAGCCGAAGCCGGGCTGCACGCCGACGAATACGTTCCCGAGTTGCACGCCAAGGACGAAGATGTCGCGGCCATTGGTCTGAATCCGGCCCGGCGCCGGCCCCCAGACGGTCTCGATCTCCTGCAGCCAGGGGGTGCGCCGCACATGCCTGTCCACATCAACGCGGGCGCCGACATTGGCGGTGGTGCCGAACTGCTCGCGGTTGCCGTTGATGACCATCTCGCGCAGGACATCGTGGTTTTCTGGGACATCCACCGTATAGCCGGCTGCCTTCATCGCGGTCAGCGTGTGGTGCAGTGAGGCGAAAACACCCAGATAGGCCGCCGTGCCAGTGGTCCCGGCATTGGGCGGGAAGTTGAACAGCACC
>JBILPX010000132.1:0-8072 GCA_044373565.1 Roseomonas sp. | reverse complement strand
CTTGCGTTCCGCCCGCTCGGACCGGCGCAGCGCCACCAGTTTGGCGACGCGCGCCGCCAGCATCGCCGCGCGTTCCGGATTCGCGACCATGTCACGGGAGCAGTTAACGCCGTCGCAGCCCGCGCAGCGTTCGGCAGGAATGTCGGAGGCGCCGCAGCGGCCGCCGAAGGTCATCGGCCAGATGCCGCCATCTAGTTCCGGGATCGCCACCATCATGGTGGCCTCAACCGGCAACAGGCCGCGCGGATCGGCCTTCCACTGCCGCGTCGTCTGAAATTCCAGCGGATGGGCGGTGATATAGGGAACATCGAGCTTCGCGAGAGCCTCCTCAGCCGCGCGCGCATCATTATAGGCCGGCCCGCCAACAAGGGAGAAGCCGGTGAGCGAGACCACGGCATCCACCGCCGGCACGCCATTGCGCATGAAGTGCGCGTCCATCGCCGGGCGAGCATCCAGCCCCGAGGCAAAGACCGGGATCACGTTCAGCCCCTGCGCCTCCAGCATGTCGATCACGCCGTCATAGTGGCGCGCATTATTCGCCAGCACGTAAGATCGCAGAAGCACCAAGCCGACCGTGCCCTTGGAACCAGGCCGCGGCAGCAGATCCGCGCGTTCCACGACGCGTCCCTTGGCGCGCGGGTGATAGAGCGCGATTTCCGGATACTCGACCGGCGGTTCGACCTTCAGCCTGCCGACCATGGCCTTGCGCGGCCCGGCCGCGTAGCGGTTGACTAGCATGCCGACCATATTCGCGATATTATCCGCCGAACCGGCCAGCCAGTATTGAAGCGTCAGGAAATAGGCGCGGATATCCTGAGCGGTGCCGGGGATGAAGCGCAGCAGCTTCGGCAGTTCCCGCAGCATCTTCATCTGGCCCTTGCCGCTGGCCGCCGAGCCGCCCGGCTTGGGCTTGCCGCGCAGCTTCTTCAGCAATCCGGCAATCCCCTTGGCCTCGCCGGCCATGCTGAATTTCCCGAGTCGCGTCAGCCGCATGATTTCGGGCGCCGATAGGGCGCAGACCAAGGCGTCGCACTGATCGCGCCGGGCGGTCAGCGCCGGCAGCACCAGGCGGATATGGTCCTCAAGGAACAGCATGCCCGCGATGATGATGTCGGCACGGCCAATATCGGCGATGCAATGTTCAAGAGCAGTCGCGTCCGACGCGAATTCATCCGCTGCATGCAGCACGAGTTCAAGGTTTGGAATGCTGCGGCGGAGCATGGCCTGGGCTGTTGTGATGGCCGTGCCGAAATGGCTGTCCATGGTCAGGATCAAGACCCGCATGGCGTTCGGGTCGCTCGGGGGGCGGCCTACATGCATGGGCGAAAGCCTCCGACCGAATTTTTTGCCGAAACTCGGGGCGGGAGAATTGCCGTAGTGAGCCGCAACACAGCTTCGGGACGCTGGCTAAAGCGCTCGGCGCTTACATGCTGCGGGTCACTGTCACGTTGCATAGTCACTTGCCCCTATACTTGCGGGGATTATATGGGCGTGGCTCCGCGTGTGTCAATTTCAATTGACGTCACATGCGCTGGACACTTTGCGGGCCGCCCGGCGGTCCGGTGAGCGCACTGCCGGGCAAATCCGGCTTGGGTTGGCTAGGCGTTGGATTCCCCCGCCGGGCGGCCAGTCACGTGGCGCCAATGATGCCAGAGCAGCCGCGCCGCCATGGACCGCCAGGGGCGCCAAGCTTCGGCAAGCGCTGCCAACTCCCGCGGGCTTGGGCGTTCCGGCAAGCCGCGCAAGGCCGCCAAGGATGCCGCCAAGGCCAAATCCCCGACAGGGAAAATGTCCTTACGATCCAGGCCGAACAGCAAATAAACATTCGCCGTCCAGGGGCCAAAGCCGGGAATGGCGGCAATGGCAGCCACCGCGGCCTCATCCGACAAGGCGGCAAGCCCTTCAGCAGAAAGGCGACCCAAGACGAAAGCCTCGGCAAGGGCGCGCGCATGGCGCAGTTTCGGGCGGGATAGACCGGCCTCCCGCAAAGCCTCATCGCTCAGCGCCAGCAGCCCATCTGGGCTTAGTGCGCCCGGCAGGGCGGAAAGCCTAACCCAAATGGCTGTTGCCGCCTGGTTTGAGATCATTTGCCCGCATAAGCCGCGCAGAAGGCCAGGGAAGCCAGCCTCCCGCCGGCGCCAAGGCAGGATTCCCGCTTGTTCTGGAATGGCCGCAAGCAGCGGGTCTAGCCTTGCCAATTCGCTCATGGCGCGGCCCGCCCATGCAGGCGCATCGGCGGCAAGGATCACGGGGGGCAGATATGTCATTCCCCCAGCAGCACTAATCCTTAGCGCCGCGCAAGGCCGCCAGCTTGGCAAAGGGGTTGCGCGGAGTGGCTTCGGCAGCTTCGCCGGCTTCGGCGGCTTCGTCCGGCGCCAGGGACAAATGCGCCCCCGCCCTGCGCGGATAGGGGTTGAGCGAGAGCGACAATTCCTCTGCCAAAGCCTCTCCCAGGTCGAAATGGCCGGTGGCATCGGCCTGGATTTCATCAGGCCCATCTGGTTCTTCCGAAAGCGTGCCATCGGGGGGCAGCACTACCAGGGTGAAGGGTTTGTCCAGCCGCTCGGTCATCGGATCCAGGCTGACGATGCAAAGTTGTACGGGTTCAGCCTTAAGCCGCCCGGAAATAAGCAACCCACCGCCCGGATAGGGTTTGCGGGTGGAGCGGACACTGAAATGCTTCAGTGCCTCAATCCCAAAGCGCTCGGCGAGGGCCGCACATTCCGCTGGGGTTGCTTCCAAGCGATCCTCAACCCCGGCCTGGGGAGGGTCGGTCAGGATTTGGATACGGGAGAATTCAGGCGGCATCGGGGATGGCTTGCGGTGCTAAAAAATGGGCCTGCCCGGCCAGAAGTTCGGCAAAAACTTGGGATTGCAGGTGCGCCGCCTGGGCAAAGGCAATCTGGGCCAGGCGCTGCGCGGCATGCCCGGCCTCATCCTCGCGCCAGACATTCCGCGCCAGCGCCGCGGCCATGGCGGCGGGGTCAGCGGCATCCAAGGCGGCCTCATAGGCACTGGCGCGGCCGTGAAAAGCTTCCCACAACCCGCGCACGCGCTTTCCTACCACCATATCGCTCACCCCCATTTCGCGTAGGTTCACATCCATGTCGGCAAACATCGCGTCAAACACGGCCTGGGCCAAGGCGGGGCCGCGCTTATCGGCATCGCGCCTCAGGCGGCGGACCAGCAGCGCGGCATGCAGATGGATCAGATCAAGCCGGCCTTCCACCGAATCGCGCACTGCAAGATCGGCGTAGAAATAGGGCGAACGCGCGGTGGCGACAGCAGCACCATAAAGCGTGAAGCCCGCCCTTTCATGCGATGAACGGCGGAAGGCGCTGAGCAAACCCATTGATCCCAATCCCAAACCGAAAGGCAGCGGTTGACCCCAGAGGCCGGGGGTGTCTATCGAAGACCATGGACATGGGTCCGGAGCGGCGAATGGTCAATCTTGAACAGGGCGTCTTGGGCTGGGAACCGCGACATGACTGAAGGTTTTTACCGCAGGCGCGGCATTGGTCTGTTTCTGCTGCTGGTGACCCTGGCTGTAGGCGCCTGCGAAAGGCTGGCCCCGCCGCCCGTGCCGCGCGGCAATAAGGTGGATGCGGAAAGGCTCGCCCAAATCACTAAGGGCGTACAGACCAGGTCCGATGTGGCGGCGCTGCTCGGCCCGCCCACGGCGCGCGGCACCTTTGATGAGGAGAATTGGTATTACATCAGCGGTATTACCCAGGTGATGCCCGGACGCTATCTGGAATTGCGCGACCGTGTGGTGGTTGCGATCAGCTTTGATCGGCGCGGCGTAGTGCAGGAAATCCGGGAATTGCGGCCTAGTGACGGCCAGGATGTCGGCATGGTGTCGCGGGAGACGCCTGTGCCTGGCACGGAGAGAAACATGATGCAGGCGCTGTTTGGCAATATCGGCCGGCCCAGCCTTTCCGATGACGCCAGCAGCACCATGAATAATCCGGCCCGCATGGGGCGGTAGTTGGCGGGTTTTTTCTTAACGGTTAGTGGATAAATTGCAGCAGGGCGTCAGCGTCAAGGGGCGCTACAATGGCCCAGGCTGAAACGTATCGCAGGCGGAAAGAAGTCCAGTTTCAAGCCCGCGCCGGAACCAGCGCAGCCTTTGTTCGGAACTGCCATGGGTGAAGGTTTCGGGCTGGACATGGCCTTGGGACCGCCGCTGCAAGGTATCATCCCCGACAGCCGCCGCAGCGCGGAAGCCTTCTTCAATATCGCCCGCTTCCAGGATGCGCCGCGCATCATGGGCGCGCTTGGCCCAAAGCCCGGCCAGGCAATCGGCCTGTAATTCAACACGCACCTGCAATTCATTAGCCGTGCGTTGATCGGTGCGGCGCTTCAGCCCTTCCACTTTCTCAAGTACGCCCAATTCATTCTGCACATGATGCCCAACCTCATGCGCCACGATATAGGCCGCAGCAAAATCCCCAGGCGCGCCAAGTTGCCGCAGCAAGCGGCCCATGAAATCAAGGTCAATGTAGACGCGCTTATCGGCTGGGCAATAGAAGGGGCCAATCTGTGCCTGGGCGGCACCGCAGCCTGAACGGGTAGAGCCACTGAATAGCACGAGCACCGGTTCTTCGTAGCGGCGGCCCAGCGCCTGAAAGGCCTCATGCCAGACCTGTTCGGTTTCGGCCAACACGCGTGAGATAAAGCGGCGCGCCTCATCCTCCGACAAATTCGCCTGCGAAGGCGGGGCTTGGCGTTGTTCCGAAGCACTTGGTGGGGCCACTTGGCCGCCGCCAAGGTTGGTCACATCCACACCCAGAAACATGGACAGCAGCAGCAGCAGCACACCGCCTATACCCCCGCCCACGGCAACACGGCCCATGCCGCCGCCACCGCCGCGCTGACCGCGCCGATCTTCGACATTCTTGCTGTCAGGTCCATCCAGGCGCATGCACTTCTTCCCTTACGGCGTGTTTGAACCACGCAACAGCGCGGCCAGGCTTGGCGACAAGCCCTGACTGATACGCCCCTGGGGCGGGGCGTAGGAGCCGCTTTGTGCGCGTGGCGGATTAAGCCCGACCAGCGCTTCCGCCAACTTTACCCCGCAGCGAATACCATCAAACAGCGGCAAGGCCGCCCGGCCCGCCAGGCGCTGGTCGAAACCCGCCAAGGCCGCGCCAGCCAGCACCACGGAATCGGCGCCCTGCGCGGCCAGCCCCTCCACCGCGATACGGAGCTTTTCCGCGACCCCTTCCGGGTTGGCGAGTGCCTCCGGCGGTGTCGCATCCAACCCAGCCAAAGCGGCCAGCCGGGCGGAAAGCCCATGGCGTGCTATCAATTCGCGGTAGGGTTCCACATTGCCGAAGGTGATCAGCCCAAAGCGCCCGCCCATCATGCAGGCCGTGAGTGCCGCGGCTTCCGTCATGCCAAGCACCGGGCAGGGCATGAGTTGGCGTGCAGCATCAAGCGCGGTGTCGAAGCTGACGGCCAGCAATACCGCATCCACTTGGCCCACATGCTCGGCCAGCGCTTCCAACAGCGCATGGCCGGCAATCACATTTTCAACCCGCGTCGCAATCACCGCCGGGCCAAAGCGGGGTGTCACGCCAATGATTTCGGTGCCTGGCGCGGCGGCGGCACGCGCAACCGCCGCGCAGGTTTCGGTGATGGCTTCCGTGGTGTTCGCATTGGCAACCAAAAGGCGCATGGGCGGGTTCCTGATTTAGAGGCTTTCATACCATGCTGGAAACTTCCTGCCGAGTTGCCCCCTTGCCCTGATCCGCGCCGCACCGCAGGCTTCCATCACCAGAGACATTTCGCAGGAGAAGACCCGCCATGAACCACGCCGCCCTTGCCCTTCCATTTAACGCTGATGAGATCCTGGCGCGCCTGATGCGCTGGGCGGCCTGCGAAAGCCCCACCTTCGATGCGGGGGCGGTCAATCGCATGATGGATTTGGCTGCCCGCGATTTGGCGCTGCTGGGGGCGCATATTGATCGCATCCCGGGGCGTATGGGGCTTGGCGATTGCGTACGCGCGCGCTTTCCGCACCCGGCCGGGGATGGCGTGCCAGGCATTCTGGTCATGGCGCATCTGGATACGGTGCATCCCATTGGCACGCTGGAAAAACTGCCGATCCGGCGCGACGGCAATCGCTGCTATGGCCCGGGCATTCTGGACATGAAGGGCGGCACAGTGCTGGCGGTGGAGGCGATGCGCCAGATCATCGCGGCGAAGATCAAAACGCCTCTGCCCGTCACGATCTTGCTGACCAGCGATGAGGAAATCGGCAGCCCTTCCACGCGCGACCTAATCGAAGCGGAAGCAGCACGCCATAAATTCATCCTGGTGCCGGAACCCGCGCGGCCCGATGGCGGCGTGGTGACCGGGCGCTATGCCATTGCGCGCTTCAATCTGAAAACCACGGGCAAGCCTTCCCATGCCGGGGCGCGGTTGGCGGAAGGGCGCAGCGCCATCAAGGAAATGTGCCGGCAGATCCTGGCGATTGAGGATATGACGACCGAAGATTGCACCTTCTCCGTGGGCGTTCTGCATGGCGGGCAATGGGTGAATTGCGTCACGACAACCACTGAGGCCGAGGCGCTTTCCATGGCGAAGCGTCAGGAAGATTTGGATGCGGGTGTGGCGCGGATGCTGGCGCTGCGTGCCTCCACCAATGATGTGCAGTTGGAAGTGGCACGCGGCGTCACGCGCCCGGTATGGGAGCCTGATGCGAAGGTGATGGCGCTCTATCGCCATGCGCGCGAAATCGCGCAGGCCATTGGCTTTGACATCAACCATCAATCAAGCGGCGGTGGGTCTGATGGCAATTTCACCGGCGCGCTAGGCATCACCACGCTGGATGGCTTGGGCGTGCAAGGCGCGCTTGCGCATACGCTGGAAGAACATGTGCTGATAGACAGCCTGGTGCCGCGGGCGAAGCTGATGGCGGGGCTGCTGACGACGCTGAATTAGGGTCTGTTGAGATTCATCTTGATTGGACCTGTCACGGTTTTGTGCCGCTCCTTTGCTCACATATTGTGAAGCGAAGAAGATGAACCATGGGCACAGGCAGGGCGGATAGCGCTGACCAGCGGGCTTTCGCGGCGCCATGTTGCGGATGATCTGGGGGTTGGTTTTTTGACCTTGAATAAATGGATAAGCGCGCATCGTGGTACGGACGTGGTTTCTGCCGAGGGCCGTGATCTTGCGCGGGAGAATGAACGACTTCCTCGTGAGGTTCAGGTTCGTCGAAGAACAGCGTGGGGCCTTTCCGATTGATCGGCTGTGCCGCGTGATGAATGTCAGCCCACGCGGCTTGCGGGCCTTCCGCAGCCGCCCCGCCAGCCGCAGGCAACGTACGGACATGGTGGTTCTGGCCCACATTAGGGAGCAATCGCGCCTGAGCCTGGGCAGCTATGGCCGCCCGCGCATGACCGAAGAATTGAAGGAAGTTGGCGTCGAAGTGGGGCACCGGCGCGGATGGAAAGCTGGCTTTCGAAAAGGCGAGGTTGATGCCAGTTTAATGGGGTAATGAACAGGACAGCAGTTTCATTGCCTTTGAAGCCGGGGCTTCTAAACTTACCAAGCGGAGATGTTTCTTGCTTAAGGGAACTTAAATGCGAGTCATCCTTTCACAGGTACCTCGTTGGTGGCCACTAGCAGTGTTGGCAGTGCCAGCCCTAGGCTACACCCTTTTTTGTTCCAATCAATTCCAGTATTGGGATGGTGCGGTTGGCAATTTAGTGGCTACCCTCTTGGGCATCATTGCTGGCGTTCCCGTTGCACTTCACTTGGAACGGAGACGCGCGGCCAACGAAGCTAAAGAAAAGAGGCGTGAAGAGATTCGTATCAAAAAAGAAATGCTAACGCTTTTGCGAGAAGAGTTACTGGACAACTCAAATCGCTTACAGCAGAGGGTAGCTATAGAATATATTCCGATTGAACCTCTGAAGATATCCAGTTGGATCGCTCTGCTGGAAAGTGGCGATCTCAAGTATATTTCTGAGCCAAGTTTGATAAGTTGTATCGCAAATTCCTATCGTTTTATGGCGATAATACAAGATAAAGAGGAACATTTCAGGCAGTGTAAATACGGT
>JBILPX010000245.1:0-5116 GCA_044373565.1 Roseomonas sp. | reverse complement strand
AAACATTGCCGATTCGATGTCGGGCGCGCACGAATACATGGCGATGGAAAAGCTGTACGAACTTCACAACGACGAACGGTTCGATCTTGTCGTTGTCTTCATCCCCGCCAATGAAAATGAGCCCTTTGCCGGCCTTGCCTTCAAGATCATCAATGACAAATACGGCAACCTGACCTTTGTGCGCGTCTATCGCGGCGTGCTGCGTTCAGGCGATCAGGTGCAGAACACCACCAAGGGCCATAAGGAACGCGTCGGCCGCATGTTCCAGATGCATGCCGACAAGCGCGAAGAAATCAAGGAAGTCTTCGCGGGCGACATCGCGGCTTTCGTGGGCCTGAAGGATACCGGCACGGGTGACACGCTGGCCGCGCAGGAAGATGCGGTGATCCTGGAACGCATGGCCTTCCCGGTGCCCGTGATTGATATCTCGGTCGAGCCCAAGACCAAGGAAGGGGTCGAGAAGATGACCCTTGGCTTGCAGAAGCTGGCCGGGGAAGACCCTTCACTGCGCCTCCGGACCGATCAGGAAACCGGCCAGACCATTCTTTCCGGTATGGGCGAATTGCACCTGGAAATCATCATTGACCGCCTGAAGCGCGAATACGGCGTGGATGCGCATATCGGTGCGCCGCAGGTGGCGTACCGCGAAACCATTTCCAAAGCGCATACCGAAATCTATACCCATAAGAAGCAGTCGGGCGGTTCGGGGCAATACGCCGAAGTGAAGATCATCTTCGAACCGAAGGAACGGAACGAGGGTATCGAATTCGTCAATGGCGTTGTTGGCGGTTCCGTGCCGCGCGAATACATCCCGGCCGTTGAAAAGGGTATCAAGGTGCAGGCCGATACAGGCGTGCTGGCCGGCTTCCCGACCGTGGACTTCAAATACAGCCTGGTGGATGGCAAGTATCACGATGTCGATTCCAGCGCGCTGGCGTTTGAGATCGCGGCCAAGGCTTGCTTCCGCGAAGGCATGAAGAAGGCCGGCCCGGTTATCCTGGAACCGATCATGGATGTGGAAGTGACCATGCCGTCTGATCACGTGGGCGACGTGGTGGGCGATTTGAACCGCCGCCGTGGCGTCATCCAAAGCCAGGATATGGCGGGCACCAGCGTGATTGTGCGCGCGCATGTGCCGCTGAAGGAAATGTTCGGCTATATTTCCAACCTGCGTGGCATGACGAAGGGGCGCGCTTCCTTCTCCATGCAGTTCCACCATTATGATCCGGTGCCGCGCAATATCGCGGATGAGATCATGGCGAAGTCGGCGTAAGGCTGGCGCCACCGCTAAAACGCAAAACGGCGCGGGTCCTTCCCGCGCCGTTTTTGTTTGGGGGTGGGCTTCTGGGGCGCTTGCATCATGATCAGCAGCGTCATTATGCTGCCCTTTGAATGAGCGCCTTTGACCCGCCGCCCTATATCAGCAAATTGATCGGCGCCATCAATGATGGCGCGAAATCGGCGCAGCTTGGCGCGTTGGTTTTTGTCTTTATCGGGCTGTTTCTCCTCGCCACCTCCTTCTCGGCGACGGATGAGGATTTGCTGATCGGCACATCCATCAGCATTTCGCAATTGGGCGGCGTTGCGGTGCCGGTGGCGCTTTCCTTCGGCTTCATGCCGGCGATCTTTGTGGCTTTGCATCTTTATACGCTGATCCGCTTCGACCTGCTGATGCAGAATCTGCGGCATTTCCAGGCCGAATTGCGCGCCACGGTGCCGCTGGAAAAGGATAGGCAAAGCTGCCTGCAATTGCTGGCCAATACGGAATTCATCCAGGCGCAGCTTAAGCCGGAAGGCAGCTTTGTCTTCCGCTGGACCTATCGCTTTATGCTGGCGGTCTTCCCGGTGGGCGTGTTGTTGCTGGTGCAGTTAAGCTCACTCCGCTTGCAGGATCATGTGGTGAATATCATTCATCACCTTGCCATTGCGCTGGATTTGCTGCTGCTGGTCTGGTTTTTTTGGCGGCAACAGGCTTCAAGAGATTCCTTGCTGCGCTGGCTTGTCGCGCGTGACCGCTTTCTCGTGCCGGTGGCGGTGCTGGGCTTTGACATGGCCTGGTGCCATGTGCCGAGCGTCGAGGCCACCACGGTTGGGCCGGGCAGGCAGGCCGAAACACTGGTTCAGCAACTGGCACAGCCGGTGGATTTGCTGCTCTGCCGCCATGTGAAAATCGGCTGCCGCTACCTTGCCGTGCCGGGCCGGCCCCTGGTGGGTAGAGTTTGGGATAGCAATAGTTTTGTGGAATTGCGCGCCGGCGAAGAGTTGAATGCCAAACGCCGTGCGGCATTTGACCCGCTTGTGTTGCAAGGCAGGCGCCTACGTTTTGCCGATTTATCGGGAAGCCAGCTTTTTGCGGTGGATCTATCTCGGGCGCAGTTGCAGGGCGCGCGGCTTCATGGGGCGCAGTTGCAGGGCGCGTCGCTTGTCGAGGCGCAGTTGCAGGGCGCGTCGCTTCAGGGCGCGCAGATGCAGGGTGCGTCGCTTTATCAGGTGCAGTTGCAGGGCGCGTCGCTTGATCTGGCGCAGTTGCAGGGCGCGCGGCTTGATCGGGCGGAGTTGCAGGGCGCGTCGCTTGATCGGGCGCAGTTGCAGGGCGCGTCGCTTGAACAGGCGGAGTTGCAGGGCGCCTTGATTGCAGGCGCAAAGATTTGGCGGTTACGGGCGCCCAACGCCCGACTGGATGACGCGCAATTGCGCGATCTGGAGTTCAGCGACGCCGCCCCCTGCCCGGATCGTGTTCCGCCTGGTGAGGCCTGCCGCAACCCGCGCTCCTGGGCTGGCTGGATCGAGGAGTGGACCAAGTCCATCCCTGCCGGACAGCGGCGAGACGCGGCGCGGCAAAGCCTCGCGGTACTTACTTCAGACAAAGCGCCCGAGGGTGCCGAAGCCGTGGAAGGTGCTTGGAACACTCACCCCACCCCGCTATCGGAGGCTGTCGCCAAGCGGCTTGGCGACCTCGCCTGCAGACCCGATCATGCTCCACGTATCGCGCGCATGATTTTAGAACAGATTCGATACGGAGAAATCCGCGACCTCGGCGACCACGTCGAAACGATAGCCACCCGCATGCTTGGCGATGATTGCCCCGGCGCAAACGGCCTTGAAGCATTTGAACGCGCGCGCCTGACCGCCATCGCCGCCGGGCGCCGCTAACCCCTACCCCGCCGCAGCCAGCACTTCCACCGCCGCGCGCAACAACACCCCATCGCGGCGCCAGAGCGCTTCCAGCACACGAAAGTGATCCGCCTCTGGCACCGGGATCAGCGCGCCGGGTGCCTGCGCTTCCGCACGATGGCGATGAAACACCCGGCTTTGCCGGCGCAGTTCCGGTAATTCCCGCGCGCCATAGGCAATGGCGATGGGCTTTTGCACGACAGGTCGGCGGATAGGCGAATGCGCCGCGATTTCGGCGGGCGTCAAATGCAGCTTGTCGTTCAAATTGGTCTCGGCAATCGGCGCCAATTCATAAATGCCGGACATGGCCAGCGCGCCCACCACCAGGGGATGCTCCGCCGCCAGTGCCGCCAAATGCCCGCCAGCGGACCAGCCGGAAGTGACCACCTTGCCCGCCACGCCATGCGCCTTCCCATGCGCGCCAAGCCAATCCAGCGCGGCGTGGATTTCGGCGACAATGCGGGTCATGGATGCTTCGGGTGCGAGCGTGTAGCCGCAAATCCCAACCGACCAACCTGCGGCCAAGGCGCCTTCGGCCATGATGGCGAAATCTTCCCGCCGATTGCGCTGCCAATAGCCGCCATGGATGAAGACCAGGCAGGGCGCATCGGCACGCGCGGCGGGGTAAAGATCCCATTGTTCCCGCGCGCCACTGCCAAAAGGCAGATCAAGATGCCCGGCATGCTTGGCACGAAACGCCTCAGACAGCGTATTGCGATTGGCGACCTGCGCGGCGCTATCCGCCACGCTGGCCAGATTGTCATAAGCCGCATCGCGCGCGGCCTGGGTCCAGCCGGCCCAGCCTTCGGGCGTGGCATAGGGGCTTGTCATGGCTTGATCACTCCGATGGGGGCGCCGGCAAGGAAGGCATTGGTCGCTGCCACCGCCACTTCGTAATAGGTGCGGTAATTCTGTTCCGTGACATAACCAAGATGCGGCGTCAGCACGGTATTCGGCGCGCTCAGGATTGGGTGGTCCGCGGGCATGGGCTCGATATCAAACACATCCAACCCAGCGCCGGCGATGCGCCCTTCCTGCAATGCCGCAATCAGCGCGGCCTGTTCAATCAGCGGCCCGCGGCTGGTGTTCACGATGAAGGCGCTTGGCTTCATCAAGGCCAGATCAGGCGCAGTGATGGTGTTACGAGACCGATCGGACAGAATCAAATGCAGCGTCACCACATCGGCTTCTTGCAGCAAAGTCGCCTTATCCACGCGGGTTGCGCCAATTTCGGCTGCGCGTTCATCGGTCAGGTTGCTGGACCAGGCCAGCACCTTCATGCCGAAGGCCTGGCCAATTTTCGCAACGCGCCCGCCAAGCTTGCCAAGGCCAATCACGCCAAGCGTTTTGCCTTCCAGCCCCAGGCCGATATGCGTCTGCCAACGCCCGGCGCGCAGCGCTTCCTGCTGGCGCGGAATATCGCGCACCAGGGACAGAATCAGCCCCCAGGTGAGGTCCGCCGTCGGATCGCCTGACGTGCCTGTACCGCAAAACACCACGCCGCGTTCGGCGCAGGCGGCGGCATCAATGGAACGATTGCGCCCGCCGGTCGTGATGATCAGCCGCAGATTAGGCAAAGCTTCAATCAAAGCACGCGGAAAGGGCGTTCTTTCGCGCATCGCCAAAATCGCATCGAAGGGCTTCAGCCTTTCAACCAACGCCGCGTGATCGGTGATGGTATCGCGAAAGACGGTGATCTCAACACCCTTGGGCAGCTTGTTCCAGGGGCCGAGGGAAAGCGCCACACCCTGGTAATCATCCAGAATGGCGAAGCGCTTGAGGGGGGCAACAGACATAAGGTGTTCCTTGAAATTACGAAGCGTTCAGGGTGATGCGCTGCAGCGCAGTGCGCAGATTTTCCGGCAAGGGTGTTGGCGTTTTCTGCGTGGCGCGATCCACATAGACATGCACGAGATAGCCCTCAGCACTCGCCTCATCCTCA
>JBILPX010000244.1:0-5160 GCA_044373565.1 Roseomonas sp. | reverse complement strand
TGGCGCATCTTGAGGAATCCTATCGGCTTTCGATTGATTTCATGCGTCGCCATCCTGGCCAGGTTGCGCGCAGTTCGCGTTCCTTGCGCACGGTTTTCCAGCGCGTGATGGATCTTGAGCAATTGGAAGCGACCGGTCCCATCCCCTCGCTGCTGCCGCTATGGCAGGCTGAAGGGCGGCATTCTTCCGTGCATTACGAATTGGGCCAGGTGCATAGCCTGGAAGAGCGCATCGGCATGGTGGAATGGCACCGCAACTGGGGCCGCGGCGTGCAGAAGCGCATCAAGCCCTTGCCCGCTGCCCCCGCACTGCATATGCCGCGCAAATGGCGCATCGGTTTCCTTTCCAGCGATTTGCGCAACCACCCGGTCACCTATTTCTGCATGCCCTTGCTTGAAGCCTATGACCGCGATCGGTTCGAGGTATTCTGCTATTCCTTCTACGAAGGGCAGCGGGATGTCATTCAGGCGGAGATCGAAAAGACCACGAATTTCCGCTGGTGGCCTTATCGCCCGGATGATCAGGTGGCCGCCGATATCGCCAAGGATAATCTTGACCTGCTGTTTGAATTGGGCGGCAGCACGGCCATGAATAAGCTTGAAGTCATGGCCTATCGCCCCGCGCGGCTGGGTGGCAGTTGGCTTGGCTATCCGCATTCCGCAGGGCTTGAGTCGATTGATTACATTCTGGTTGATCCCTACATCAAACCGGAAGACCCGCGCTTGCTGATCGAAAAGCCGTTCGAATTGCCTGAAACCTGGGTGACGGTTGGTGGGCGGCTTGGCTTTTACGAAGTGCCGATTGATCTTGAAACGCCCGAGGATCGGCGCGGTTATGTCACTTTCGGCACCGCCAACAACCCCTATAAATACACCACGCTCTGCATTGATACCTGGGCTGCGGTGCTGCGCCGCGTGCCCAATTCGCGCTTCATTTTCATCCGCCCCGAAGCGGGCGGGCCTTCCTTCCTGGAAAACACGCGCGCCGCCTTTGCCGCCCGCAATGTGGACCCGGACCGGATCGAATTTGTCGGCGTTCGTGGCAAGCACATGCCGCATTACAACAAGATGGATATCTCGCTCGATACGCTGCCGCATGTGGGCGGCACCACCACTTGCGAAAGCATTTGGATGGGCGTGCCTTGCATATCGCTCGTGGGTCCAGGCTTTGCCGAGCGGCTTTCCTATTCCAACCTGTCCAATGCCGGGCTTGGCGACCTCGCCACCTTCAGCGTTGCAGACTACATCGAAAAAGCCGCCGAATTGGCAGCCGATGCGCCGCGCCGGCGCGTGCTCCGCCACGGGCTGCGTGACATGATCCGCGCCATGCCCCTGGGCCAGCCCGCGCGCTTCGGCAAGGCCTTCTACGACAAGGCGGCCGAGGTCTGCGCCTTGTGATCTTTCACCCAACCGCCATCCCCGGCATTATCAGCATCGAAGCCAGCCCCGCGCGCGATGAACGCGGCGCCTTCATGCGAAGCTGGTGCCGGGAGAGCTTCGCCACGGCGGGCATTGATTTCACGCCCATTCAGTCGAGCCTTTCGGAAAACACGCTGAAGCACACCTTGCGCGGCATGCATTTCCAGATCGCGCCATCTGAAGAACAAAAACTGATCCGCTGCGTGCGCGGCGCGGTATTTGATGTGCTGTTGGATATGCGCCCCGATCAGCCAAGCCATTTGCGCCATGTCGCCATCACGCTGGACAGCCGCGTGGGCAATGCTGTCTTTGTCCCGCGCGGCATCGCGCATGGCTTCCTGAGCCTGACCGATGATGCCGTGGTGGAATATTTTATTGACACACCCTATGCGCCCGCATTGGCGCGCGGCGTGCGCTGGAACGACCCAGCTTTCGGCATCGCCTGGCCGGCGGAACCACAAGTGATTTCCGAGCGCGACAACGCCTGGCCATTACTCCATGCCTGAACGCGTTCTGGTCACGGGGGCTTCAGGTTTCATCGGGCAACACATGCCGGCGCTGCTGCAAGCGCGCGGCTTTGAGACCCACATCACAGCGCGCGGCGCTTTGCCTGAAACCGCGGGCATCACAACCCATGGCGTTGACCTGTTGCGTCAGGATGAAGCGCAGCGCCTGATCAAGGATCTCCGCCCCGCCATCATCATCCACACCGCCTGGTATGTCGCGCATGGCCGCTTCTGGACCGCGCCCGAGAATACCGATTGGCTGGAAGCTTCCACAGCACTTGCCGCCTATGCCGCGGAAGCCGGCACGCGGCGCTTCGTTGGCCTTGGCACCTGCGCCGAATATGCAACCGAAGCGGGTGATGATGCCTATCCCTGGCCCGAAACACGGCCCATCGCCCCCGCCACCCCCTATGGCGAGGCCAAGGCCGCACTCGCGCGGCGCCTCAAGGAAATGGCGGAAGGCCGCGCGCGCTTCAGCTTCGCCTGGGCGCGGCTGTTTCATCTGTTTGGCCCGGGCGAGAACCCCGCCCGACTTGTGCCTTCCATCATGATCGCGCTGCGTGAAGGCCGCGAAGCGCAATGTTCTTCTGGTCGCCCGGTGCGCGATTTCATCAGCACACAGAACGCCGCCGCTGCCATCACCGCGCTGGCCACCAGCGAAGTTACCGGGCCGGTCAATATCGGCTCAGGCGCGCCGATCAGCATTGCCGCCATGGCGCGGCTGATCGCGCATATTTCTGGCCGGCCTTATCTGCTGAGGCTAGGTGCTTTGCCTGATCGGCCGAATGAACCACCTTACATGGTGGCGCATACTGGCCGGCTTAGGCGCGAAGTTGGCTTCACCGCGCCTGTTTCACTGGCGGCTGAATTGCGCAGCCTTCAGACACACGGTTAAATACGTTGATGCAGCGCGCAAACCAGCGTGAACAACTGCCGCGCGGTATCAAAATCAAGCACAACCCGCCCCGCCAGCCGCGTGCGCAGTAACTCCGCACCTTCATTATGGAGCCCGCGCCTTCCCATATCTATGGCTTGCACGCGGGATTCCGGGCCGCTTTCGGCAACCGCCTGTTCATGTGCTTCCACCACCATATGGTAGTCCTTGATCAGGCGCCGGAAGGGGCCAAGGGCCAGCGCCAGCACATGCAGGCTCTCGCCCCCCATATTGCGGATATCGAACACCAACCGGCCTTCCCGCACCGCTAACCCCAGCACATAGGGCCCGCGCTGCAGGCCCTCAGGGTCGAAGCGGTTATGGTGCAGCAAATCCGCAATCGCCTGGCGCCGATCTGCTTCCGCATAGGCGGAAGGGGCCGGCGCTTCTTCGGGCAATTCAACGCGGATCAGGCGCTGTTCAGGCATCTGGCTTGCCACCCCGCGGCAGCACGCCGCCTTCATCCCCCGTCATGCCAAGATGCATCATCCAGCCCATCACCGCCCCCTTGATGGGCCGCAACAGCAGAATGCAGATAATGGTGAACAGCGGCAGCCACACCACCATATGCAGCCAGATCGGCGGCATATAGGCTTTTTCGATCCACAGCACGCCCGGCACCAGCACATGCCCCGCGATCAGAATGGTGAAATAGGGCGGCGCATCATCTGCGCGCAGCCGGCCAAGCGGCGCGTTACAGCTTTCGCAAGCCTCCGCCACGCGCAGATAGCCCGCGAAAAGCCGCCCCTGGCCGCAGACCGGGCAAAGCCCCTTCAGCCCCCGGACCAGGCCATCCCGCGTGCCGGGCGGCTGATAGGGCAGGGCAGGCGGCGTGCGATCCGGTTCCCAACGCATTTTTGTTCCAATCAGGGCCGCCATATCGCGGCCTGTTGCGGCGCAGCGTTAGGCCCGAAACCGGCCCCAATCAAGCATGGCTTGCCGACTGCACCTGGCTACCCCCAGGATACCCCGCATGAATGAACGCATCCTGCTGATCAACCCGAATTGCAGCATAAGCTGCACCCAGGGCATTGCCGCCGCCGTCGCCCCCTTCGCCGCCCCTGGCCTGCCGCGGATAGACGTAACCCGCCTGGAAGAAGGCCCCCCCGCCATCATCACCTGGCGGGATTGGTACGCGGTGGCCGAACCGCTCTGCCGCCGCGTCGCCGCCGAACCCGCAGACGCTTATATAATCGGTTGCGTTTCCGACCCGGCTATTGAGGCGGTGCGGATGGTGACCGACAAGCCCGTTTTCGGCCCCCTGCGTTGTTCCATCGCCGCCGCGCTCAACCGTAGCGAGAATTTTGGCATGATTGCCTTCACCGACAAATCCAAGCCCCGCCAGCGCCGGGTTTTGCAAAGCATGGGGGTGGAAGCGCGGATGGTGGCTTCCATCGCGCTCAATCTGGATATGGAGGTTTTGACAGACCCCGTGGCGCCGCGTGCGCGCATTGCCGAAGTGGCGCGGCAATTGGTGGCCTTGGGGGCTGAGGCCGTGATCCTGGGCTGCGCCGGCATGGCGCATCACCGCAAGGCGGCCGAGGATGCCTGCGGCGTGCCAGTGATTGAACCCAGCCAGGCGGCGGCGGCGCAGGCGATTTTGGCGGTGGTGGCGGCGCGGCGTTAGGCGCCGGCCACGCCAAGTGGCTTCACTTGGCGGCTCGGAAAATGCGCGTAAACAGACGTTTAGGGTACTTGAAATTAACAGGCGTAGATGAAAAGCGATCTAATTAAAAATAAACACAAAACAACCACAGGTTGTGTTTGTTGAAAATTATTAAACTCATGTGTTTTTTATGCGGTTTATCGTGAAAAAAACCATCGATTCCCCCGCTTTTTTGAGGTTAAAGGAATTATAACGGTTGCTTTCCTGGGTGAGTTTATGGTTAAGAATAGGGTGGTTTTCGTAAAAAAGTTCTGACTCAGTTATCGCTTTCACAAGAATCTAGCGCGCATCGCCTATCGTACAAATAGGCTCGCGTTGGATTGGTGGTGTCGGCTGAAGATTGAGGCGTGAACACCCGTACGCGGGATTAAGGTAAGGATAGTTTAATGAGCGGTGTTTCCATTTCGCTGACCATTGACAACGACAGCTGGCCCGGCTTAGGCGACAGCAACGCCCTGAATGACTCCATCTTGGGCCTTGCCGGCAATGACACCATTGATGGCGGCCTGGGCAATGACAGCCTGGATGGCGGCGCTGGCGATGACACGCTGGTCGGTGACGATGGCACGGATTGGGCCAACTATGGCGCTGCCACGGGCGCGGTCACGGTTGATCTTGGCACGGGCACGTCATCTG
>JBILPX010000243.1:0-5161 GCA_044373565.1 Roseomonas sp. | reverse complement strand
CAATAAGGTTGGGCTCGATCCCATGCTAGAAAAAGCTTCAGTGCAACAATCCGCGTCAATCTCCGCCGATGCGGATGCCATCATCATCGGCGCCGGCATATCCGGCATGTATCAACTGATCAGGCTGCGAGAGCTTGGCATGAAGCTTCGCGTGTTTGAGGCGGGGGCGGATCTTGGCGGTACCTGGTATTGGAACCGCTATCCCGGCGCGCGGTTTGATTCCGAAAGCTGGTCCTATGGCTATTCCTTTTCAAAGGAACTGCTCCAGGAATGGGAATGGCCAGAACATTTCTCTGCCCAGCCGGATACGCTGCGATATCTGGATTTCGTCGCCAATAAATTCGATCTGCGCAAGCACATCACCTTCAATAGCCGCGTCAAGGCCGCGCATTTCGATGATGCACATAATATCTGGACCGTCACGCTGGAAAACGGTGAGACCTGCCACGCGCCCTTACTGATCACGGGGCTTGGGCCGCTTTCCGCACCAACTTTGCCCAATATTCCTGGGCGAGACTCCTTCACGGGCCAAGCCTTCCACACGGCCCGCTGGCCGCATGATCCGGTGGATTTCAAGGGCAAGCGCGTGGGCATCATCGGCACGGGTGCCACCGCCATTCAGATCATCCAAACCATCGCCAAGGATGTTGGCCATCTGACGGTTTTTCAGCGTACGCCGAATTGGGCGGCGCCCTTGCATAACCGCAAGATCACCCCTGAAGAGCAATCGCAGATCAAGGCAAGCTATCCGGAAATCTTCGCCCGCTGCCGGGAAACCGCGACCTGCTTCATCCACCAGACGGATCCGCGCAAGGCTTTGGAAGTCTCTGCCGAAGAACGCGAAGCCTTTTGGGAAAAGCTATACGCGGAACCCGGCTTTGGCATTTGGGTCGGCAATTTCGCCGATGTGCTGACCAATAAGGAAGCCAATGCGCTGGCGAGTGATTTCATGGCGCGCAAGATCCGCGAAAGGGTGAAGGACCCGACCGTTGCGGAGAAACTCATCCCCAAGAATCACGGCTTCGGCACAAGGCGGCTTCCTTTGGAAAGCGGCTATTACGAAGTCTATAACCAGCCCAATGTGCGCCTGGTGGACATCAATGAAACCCCGATCGCGTGTATTACGCCTGAAGGCATCAAAACCAGCGCTGAAGAATTTTGTTTCGACATTCTGATCTTCTCGACCGGCTTCGATGGTGTGACCGGTCCCTATGACCGAGTTGATATCCGCGGTCCTGGCGGGCGTAGCCTGAAGCAGGAATGGATCGCCACACCAAAGACCTTTCTGGGCGTGATGGCAGAGGGTTTCCCCAATATGCTGATGGTGCTCGGCCCCCATACCGCGCGCGGCAATATCCCACGCAATATCGAAGAAATTGTAGATTGGGTCACCGGCCTTGTCATCCATATGCGCAAGCATGGCCTGAAGCGTGTGGAACCAAAGTCTGACGCAGTGCAGTGGTGGGACGAAAAGGTAGAAGACGCCGTGGCTGGGTTGCTATTTGCCGAGGTCAATTCATGGCAAACCGGCATCAATCGCAATGTTGAAGGGCGCGATATTCGCCGCACCCTTGGCTATTATGGCGGCGCTGTTGAATATCGCCGTATCGCGGATGAGGTCGCTGCCGGCGACTACCGCGAATTCGATTTTACCTGAAGCACCACAAGAAAAAGGGAGAATCACAAATGCAACACAAAACCAATGCAACCCGCCGTTCCCTGCTAGCGCTTGGCGCTGGCGCGGCGCTGTTTTCGCCCGCCATCGTGCGCGGTCAGGAAGCCAATTGGCCCAACCGCCCTGTCCGCATCATTGCGGCTTTCCCGGCCGGCAGCGGCACGGATAGCCTTGCGCGGTTTTATGGTGAACGCTTGGCGCGCGTATTTGGGCAGAATTTTATCATTGAAAATATTGGCGGCGCGAACGGCGCCATCGGCGCACGCGCTGCCGCCCGTGCCGCGCCTGATGGATACACGATCTTCTTCGGCTCCGTATCCACCCATGCTGCCAATCCGAATCTGATGCGTGAACCGGGTTATGATGCACTTCGTGATTTCGCACCGCTTTCCATGATCAGCATTAACCCGCTCGGCGTTCTGGTGCGCGCGGATAATCCAGCGCGCGATCTGCAAGCCTTCATCGCCCATGCGCGCGCCAATCCAGGTGCGCTAAATTACGGCATCGGCAATGCAGGCGGGCTTGGCGGCACGCATCTTCTCAGCCAGGCCGCCGGCTTCAAGGCGGAACAAATCTCCTATCGCGGTACGCCCCAGGCCATGGCAGATTTACTGGGTGGGCGTTTGCATTTCCTAGTAACCGATCTTGGGCCGGCGGTAGAGCATCTGCGCGCCGGCACCATCCGCGCGCTTGCCGTTACCACGGCGCGGCGCGTTGAAACCCTGCCCGATGTGCCAACTGTTGCCGAAGCGGCGCTGCCTGGCTTTGATTTCGCTTCCTGGAACGGTTCCTGGATGCCGGCGCGCACGCCGCCCGCCATCATCGCGCGGCTGAACAGCGAGATGGTCACGATCGGCCAAAGCGATGAAGCGAAGCGCCATATCGGCGCGCTCGGCATTGTTTCCACCACCAGCACGCCTGAGGCCCTTGGCGAATTCAATCGCCGGGAATTGGAGCTTTGGGCGCGCATCGCAGCAGAGGCGAATGTGGCGAAGGAATAGGCGCCACCTGCGGGCCCTTCATCCGGCTCGCGATTGACGAACTATTTCCGATTGCCAGGCCCTTGCACCTTGCGGTTCCCGCCTGCGCCCTGGAAAGCCGTAGCCAAGCTTTCCAGGGCACAGGCCGGATGCCATGATGCCATCGACAAACAAGGTGGCAGATCATGGCACGCTTCAACGGCAAGGTTATTCTGATTTCGGGCGGGGCGCGCGGCCAGGGTGCGGCGGAAGCGCGACTGCTGGTTGCGGAAGGCGCCAGCGTGATCCTAGGCGATGTGCTGGAAGCCGAGGGCGAAGCGTTGGCGCGCGAACTCGGCCCGGCGGCGCAGTTCCTTAGGCTTGATGTCACCGAAGAAGCCGATTGGGCGCGCGCGGTTGCGGCCGCTGAAGTGCTCGGTCCGCTGACCGGGCTTGTGAATAATGCCGGCATCTATGTGCCGAAGCTGATGATGGAAACGGATGCGGCGCTATTCGAACGCCATATGCGCATCAATCAGCTTGGCTGTTTTCTTGGCATGAAGGCGGTGGTGCCGGCGATGGAAAAGGCGGGTGGTGGTTCCATTGTGAATATTTCCTCCACCGCCGGGCTGCGCGGGTCAGCGCGCGCATTCGCTTATGGCGCGACGAAATGGGCGCTGCGTGGCATGACGAAATCTGCTGCGATGGAATTGGCATCACGCGGCATTCGCGTGAATTCCGTCCATCCCGGGCCGATTGCGACACCCATGCTGGATATCCGCTCGCCAGAAGAAAACGCGGCACGGCTGACATCCGTACCCATGGGGCGGCAGGGCACGGCAGAGGAAGTGGCGAAGCTTGTGCTATTCCTGCTTTCCGATGACAGCGCTTATATGACTGGGTCGGAACTCGCCATTGATGGCGGCGCCACGCTTTGAAATTTTTCAGTATCCTAGACTGAAATCCACCAGATTGATCAGTGGCCGCCCGGCGCGCATATAGTGGATATTCTCCACCACCTGAGGCGCGACGCTGGATGGGATGGTGATGCTTGCCGCATGTGGTGTCAGGAACACCTTGGGATGAGACCAGAAGGGGCTTTCCGGCGGCAGGGGCTCGGGTTCGAAAACATCCAAGGCTGCGCCAGCGATATGGCCGGAATCGAGTGCGGCCAGCATGTCTTGCGCCACCATATGCCCGCCGCGTGCGCCATTGATCACGTAAGCGCCTCGCGGCAAGGCCGACAGCAGCTTCGCGTTCAGAACGCCGCGCGTTTCAGGTGTCAGCGGCAGCAGGCAGATCAGAATATCGGTTTGCGCTGCCATGGCCATCAGCCCATCCGCGCCATGGAAGGTTTGCACGCCCGCCAGCGTCTTCGTACTGCGCGACCAGCCCATCACCGAAAAACCAAGCGTCGTCAGCACGCGCGCTGAAGCACTGCCCAATTCGCCAATACCCAGAATGCCAATGCGCCGTTCGGATGTGCTGGGCGCGGATAACTCAAGCCATTCCTTGCGCTGTTGCAGCGCGCGGTATTCCGGATCCTGCCGATGGAAGCGCAGCACATTCAGCAGCACCCATTCCGCCATGGCGCTGGTCAGCAACACATCCTTCAACCGCGCTACCGGAATACCCGGCGGCGGCCCCGGTGCGCGCAGCAAATGATCAACGCCGGCACCCATGGAAACAATCAGTTTCAAATTCGGATAGCGGCGGAGTTCCATCATGTCATGCGCGGTCCATACCACCGCGGCTTCAATTTCGACGGGGTCGCCCGCATCAGGAAACAGCCGAATTTCCAGGCTGGGATCAACGGCCAGCAGCGCCGCCTTCCAATCCTGCATGGTATGCGCCTTGGTTGAAAGCAGAATGGCCATTACGTATTTTCCTTTGAAAGTGCTTCATCCAGCCGGCGGACAAAGGCGCGCCAATCATCCTGCCGCGCCGCTGCCCATTCCGTGCCATCGGGAAGCTTGGCGTAAAGACTTAGGATGCTTTTGGACCAGAGGAGATCAAATTGCTGCGGTGATGAAAGTGCCAAGGCGGAGGTGCGTTCAAACACGCCATCCTTGATTTTCGGCATGATCTTCTTGAGCCACCACCAGCAGCCAAGGCCAAGCACGATCATGCCGGTCCAAGTGCCGCCCTGCTGCACGCCAAGCGCTTCCAGCGGCGCACCGCCCCATTTCAGCGCAAGGAAGCTGGTGGTCAGGATGGTCGCGGTTGGCCAGACATTCTCCCAGGTGTGATAGACCGGGGAGCCTGGCGAATTCATGCGGCGCATGCTGACGCCAAGCTTCACCTGCTCGGCATCCAGCATAACCTTGAGTCGTTCCAATTCACTCACTGCGGGTTCATTGCCTTTGCATTGCTGGTCAATTCGAAAGCGGCCGCCATCAAATGCTGCGTATAGGCTTGCTTGGGTGACTGCACCAGCGCTGCGGCATCACCTTCTTCCACCACAAGCCCATCCTTAAGCACCGCGATACGATGCGCCATGGCGCGCACCACGCGCAAATCATGGGAG
>JBILPX010000242.1:0-5169 GCA_044373565.1 Roseomonas sp. | reverse complement strand
AGTCTATTCCTTCAAGAACCTGTTCAAGGCAGCGCCATGATTTGGCGGGGTTTCCTCATTTTTCGGAATTTGCATCTTTCAAGCTTACCCTCTGGACGGAAACGCCGGACGTGTTAGCCTAACCAAATCGCATCAAAGGAAAAGGGGCTTGCCATGCAATTCACCCGTCGTGATTTGTTTGTAGGGGGTGCCACGCTTGCTACCGTGGCCAGTTTTGGTACTTCCGCCGAGGCGCAAACCCGTGCCGAAACACTGCGCCAGGTAACGGGCAATTCGGTCAATACGCTTGACCCGACCATGCCTGGTTCCACGCGTGAAGCCTTTGGCATCAGCGTCAATGTCTATGACCGCTTGGTAAGCTTCGGGCGCAAACGCTCAGGCAGCGGCTGGATTTTTGATCCGGATACCATCACCGGTGAATTGGCCGAACGTGTGGTGACCAGCGCCGATGGCATGACCTTCACCTTTCATCTGAAGCGCGATGCGCGCTTTCATGATGGCACGCCGGTTACGGCCGAAGATGTGAAATGGTCGCTTGACCGACATGTCTCCGCGCGTTCCCTTGCTTCGGCACAGGTTCAGACCGGGGGCTGGACCCGCCCTGATCAATTCAAGATTATCGATGAATACACGGTTGAAGCAAAAGTAGAACGCCCGGATCGTTTGGCGCTGCCCAATCTGTGCACTCTTTATTGCATCGTGATCAACAGCAAGCTGGCGAAGCGCCATGCGACCGCGGATGATCCTTGGGCGCAGGAATGGATGAAGACGAATACGGCAGGTTCCGGTGCTTATACGGTAGAAACCTTCCGCCCCGGGGAACAGGTGATCCTGCGCCGCAATGACGCATGGAAAGGTGGGCCTTTGCCCTTCTTCCGTCGTGTGATTTGTCAAACCATTCCTGAAGCGGCGACAAGGGCAAGTCTGATCGAACGCGGCGATGCCGATCTATCCATTGATTTGCAGGCCAGCGACATCCCAACGCTGGTGAATCGTGGGCGCGTGAAGCTTGTTTCAACACCACAATTCAACGCCTTCACGATGGTTGCTTTCAACACCCGCGTAGCGCCTTTTGACAATCTGAAGTTACGACAGGCAATCGCGGCGGCGATGCCATATCAAGACATCTTCAAGGCCGCGCTTTTTGAGCGTGGTGCGGAATTGTTTGGAGCTTCCTGGCAAGGCACCCCGCCGGAAAGCAAGTTCCCGCAGCCGCTGCCCTTGCGCACCGATATCGCGCGGGCCCGGGCGCTTCTTGCCGAAGCCGGATATCCGAATGGGCTTGATACCACCTTCAGCTTCAATGTGGGGTCAGCCACTGTCAGCGAACCCATGGCGGCCCTTTTGAAGGAATCGCTTGGCCGCATTGGTATTCGTGTTGAAATCCAGAAACTGCCAGACGCACAGATTTCGACCCTGATTACGGAAAAGAAGGTTCCCTTCCTGACCGAAACCTCGATCGCTTGGCTGCCTTCCACCGATTATTTCTTCCGCAATTTCTTCACTGGCGATCAGCGCTGGAATTACAGCAGCTGGAACAACGCCGAAATCAACGCGCTGACTGCCCAGGCGCGTTATGAACAGAATGCCGCTGAATATGACCGGCTATGCAAGCGGATGATTTCCATTCTGGCGGAAGAAGTTCCCGTGATCATGCTCTGGCAGCCAAACCAGGATGCCGTGATGCCGCCAACCGTGGATGGCTATACCTATCAATATCACCGCCAGGTGGATTATCGTGATCTGCGACGTGCCTGACCAATGGCGAGCATAGCACCGCTGGCCCGGCGTGCGGGCCGGCGGCTTCTGTCTTCTTTGCCTGCGTTATTCGGGGTGGTGGTTTTCACCTTCCTTTTGATGCGGGTCCTGCCTGGTGATCCAGCAGTCTTCTTCGCTTCTGGACCGAATGCCGGCCAGGCGGAGATTGAGGAAATCCGCCGACAGATGGGGCTGGATAAGCCGATACCCGAGCAGCTTGTCCGCTATCTTTGGGATATCGGGCACGGCAAGCTCGGCCGTTCCATGGGAACCGGTCAGCCGGTGGTGACTGATCTTACCAATCGGCTGCCCGCGTCGCTTGAGCTTACTTTTACTGCCTTGTTTTTGGCACTGAGTTTAGCGCTGCCCTTGGGGATCATCGCGGCGCTTAGACCCAATTCGGCCGTAGATCACGCGGTCAGGCTTTTATGTACGCTTGGCGTTTGCGTGCCGACCTTCGTGTCCGGCCTGTTGTTCATTTATGCATTTTACTACTTGCTGGGAATTGCGCCGGACCCGACTGGACGCATTGATATCTTTGCAAGTCAGCCACCCAACGTCACAGGATTTTTGCTGATTGATTCAGCCCTGGCCCGTGATTGGGAGGCATGGTGGGCGGCTGCAAGTCAATTGATCTTGCCCGCCTGCACCATGGCTTTGTTTGTCTTGGCACCACTTGCACGCATGACTCGCGCTTCGATGTTGGCGGTCATGACCAGTGATTTCATCCGCACTGGTGACGCGCTGGGTCTATCCAGGCGACGCGTGGTGCTGGTGTATGGCTTGCGCAATGCGTTGCTGCCGGTGATCACCATTATGGGCATTGTCTTTTCCACGATGCTTGGTGCCAATGTGTTGGTAGAAAAGGTATTTTCCTGGCCTGGCGTCGCTTCCTATGCGCTGGATGCCTTATTGGCTTCAGACTATGCGCCCGTTCAAGGTTTTGTGCTGCTTATGGCCGGCATATTCGTCTTGGTGAATTTGACGGTTGATATTCTCTACGGCCTGGCTGATCCAAGGATTTCAATCGAGTGAGCGCCACCTTGAGGCATGCCGGATGGGTGCTACGTACAAATCCAGTGACAATGATCGCCGGTTTGGGGGCTTTGAGTCTCATTCTGCTCGCCATTCTGGGGCCAAGTCTGGTTCCTTATGATCCCGTCGCATCGAATGTGCCAATGGCATTGCAGCCACCCTCGCGTCAGCATTGGTTCGGCACAGATCAATTAGGGCGAGATGTTTTCAGCCGCGTTGTGGTGGCGACGCGGCTGGATCTGGCGATAGCCGCTTCGGCTGTCACGCTTTCCTTCTTTATCGGGGCGGTGATTGGTTCCTTTTGTGGTTACACAGGCGGAAAACTTGATCTTTGGGTTGGGCGATTCGTTGATGTCTTGATGGCTTTTCCCCTTTTTGTTCTGGCGATGGCGTTGGTAGCGGCACTTGGCAATCGTGTAGAAAACATCATCTACGCGACTGCCATCATCAACCTGCCATTCTATATCCGCTTCGCGCGCGCTGAGGTGAATGTGCGTCGCAATTTAGGGTGGGTTGAAGCAGCACGCTGTGCCGGCAATAGCCATGCCGGCGTGGTACTGCGCTTCCTTCTGCCCAATGTGCTACCCGCAATGGCGGTGCAGATTTCACTTAATCTGGGCTGGGCCATCTTGAATGCTGCGGGTCTTTCCTTTCTTGGGCTTGGCGTGCGCGCGCCGACGCCCGAATGGGGCATCATGGTTGCCGAAGGTGCCCGTTTCATCACAACAGGCAGATGGTGGCTCGTGGTCTGCCCAGGTGCTGCACTCATGTTCGCGGTGTTGTGCTTCAATCTGCTGGGGGATGGGCTGCGCGATATATTAGACCCGCGGATGCGTACATGACCCCTTTGCTTACGGTAGAGGATGTGCATGTAAGTTTCACCACACGCCATGGCGTGGTGAATGCCTTGCGCGGCGTTTCCTTTGCTGTGGATCAGGGAGAAACCCTGGGTATTGTTGGCGAAAGTGGTAGCGGCAAATCGGTAACCGCGCTTGCCGTTATGCGCCTTCTGGATCGTGCGGGCCGCGTAACCTCTGGGCGTATTCGCTTCAGGGGTGAGGATATTACCGCTGCGGGACGATCCGTCATGCAGCCGCTGCGCGGCGCCGCCATGTCCATGATTTTTCAAAATCCGCGCGCTGCGCTCAACCCAATCAGACCCATCGGTGATCAAATCGCGGATGTTCTAAGGGCGCATAATGATATCTCAAGGCGGCAGGCCAATTCTGAAGCACTGGAATTGCTTGAGGCGGTCCGCATTCGCGATGCTCGGGAACGGCTTTCTGCCTATCCGCACGAATTATCGGGGGGCATGTGCCAAAGGGTCATGATCGCCATGGCAATCGCCTGCGAACCGAGCCTTTTGATCGCCGATGAACCTACCACTGGCTTGGATGTCACAACCCAACAGACAGTTATGGAATTGCTGACCGACATCATTAATCGGCGGAGCATGGGGTTGATTCTTATTACGCATGATCTTGGTCTTGCGGCGCGCTACTGCCAACGTATTGCGGTGATGGAACAAGGGTTGAAGGTTGAAGAAGCGCCGCCCGAAAATCTGTTTGGCGCGCCGCAGCACGCCTATACGAAGCGCCTGGTCGCCGCATCACCCACGAAGCATTCCAGGGTTTATGATCTGGTGGGGGAACCCGCGCCGCCCCCTGTAGAACGGAAACTGGAATCGAGACCGCTTTTACAAGTTTCCAGTTTGAAAAAAATATTCGGACAATCCGCGCCAGCTGTTGCAGACGTATCCTTCACCCTTTCGGAAGGGGCGAGTTTGGGTCTGGTCGGAGAATCCGGTTCTGGCAAAAGCACCATATCTAGAATGATTTGTCGCCTTATTGATCAGACAGAAGGCACCATTCGCTATGAAGACACGTCAATCAGCGACATCACTTCAAACGATTTTCACCGCCATCCGCTGCGGCGCAATATTCAACTGGTCTTTCAGGACGCAGGTGAGTCACTCAATCCGAGATTCTCAGCTTTTGACAGTATCGCGGACCCTTTGCGTAACCTTCTGGGCATCACGGATAGTCAGGAACTGCGCCGCCGTGCGAGAGATATAGCGGAGCGTTGTGGCCTTTCTCCCGAGCTTCTCGATCGTTTTCCCCATCAGCTTTCTGGCGGACAACGCGCCCGAGTTGGCATCGCGCGCGCCATTGCGCCAGGGCCACGATTGCTCGTTTTGGACGAACCGACCGCTGCCTTGGACGTCAGCGTGCAAGCGGTCATTCTGCATCTGCTCGACCGACTGCGGCGAGAGACAGGGCTTGCCTTCGTGTTCGTGAGCCATGACCTGAATGTCGTGAGGATGATGTGCGAACGAACGATTGTTTTGCAGGCGGGGAGGATCGTCGAAGAGGGGTC
>JBILPX010000239.1:0-5192 GCA_044373565.1 Roseomonas sp. | reverse complement strand
CACTGAGTTTACCAACAACGGCGAAAAGCGCCGCGCCACGGCATAGGCGCGTGCTTCAATGGTTTGTTGATCCACGCCGTGATGCGCATCAGCACTCAGCGCGCTGCCCTGGCCGGTTTCGAAATACATGACATTCTGCCCAAGGCTGCCGCGCTTGAGCGACAGCGCCTGTTCATGCGCTTCCGCCAATAGCGCCAAGTCAACGCCGAAGGACCGATTGACGCCTTCCGTACCGCCGATGGATTGAAACACCAGATCAACCGGCGCGCCCAGATCCATGGCGCGCATCGTGGTGGTGACATGCGCCAGCACGCAGCTTTGCGTTGGGATATCATACGCCAAGCGCAGCCGGTCCAGCATATCCAGAACACGCAGCACCGCTTCCACATTGTCGGTCGCGGGATTGACGCCAATCACCGCATCGCCAGCGCCGAGCAATAGCCCATCCAAAGTGGCGGCAGCGATGCCGCGCGGATCATCGGTGGGGTGATTGGGTTGCAGGCGGATGGAAAGCCGTCCCTTGAGGCCGATGGTATTGCGAAAGCGCGTGACATTCTCGCATTTCGCCGCGACCGTAATCAGATCTGCTGCGCGCATGATCTTGGACGTTGCCGCCACCATTTCCGGCGTCAGGCCCGGGGCCAGCGCCGCAAGGGTTGCGCTATCGGTGGCATCGGCCAGCAGCCAATCGCGAAAGCCGCCGATCGTCAGGCTGCGGATTGGGGCGAAGGCTGCCTTGTCATGGCTGTCCTGGATCAGCCGCGTCACCTCATCATCCTCATAAGGGACCACGCTTTCCGAAAGGAAATGCGCGAGCGGCAAATCAGCCAAGGCGCGTTGCGCGGCGATGCGTTCTTCAGCACTTTCCGCAGCAACGCCCGCCAGGGCATCGCCGGACCGAAAGGGCGTGGCGCGCGCAAGCAGCGTCTTCAGATCGGGGAAGACATAGCGCGTTGTGCCGATATGCTGCGCGAAGGCCATGCTCGTCCTGGGGCTTGGGGCTGAAGTTTTCGCAATATACCGCGAAGGCGCGCGGGATTCGAGCGGGAAACTGCGCTTTGCATCCGACATGACAGGCTTGGTCCGTAGCGATACACTGACGATGGTTGCAGGAGATTTGACATGCGTATTGCGGTGATGGGGACGGGCGGTGTTGGCGGTGGTTTCGGCGCTGCCTTGGCAAAGGCGGGCGCGGATGTGACCTTTATCGCACGCGGGGCGCATCTGGCGGCGATGCAGCGTGACGGCTTGCGCATCATGGGCGGGCGGGGTGAGACGCATCTTGTGCCTACCAAGGCAACCGATAATCCCGCCAGCATCGGGACAGTGGATCTGGTGATGTTCTGCGTGAAGCTTTGGGATGTGGAAAGCGCTGGTGAGGCCATCCGCCCCATGGTCGGTCCGGATACGGCCGTGCTGCCTTTGCAGAATGGCATTGATTCCAGCGAAAGGCTGATCCCCATTCTAGGCGCGAAAGCGGTGATGGGCGGTGTCGCTCAAATCAGCGCCACCATTGATGCGCCAGGTGTGATCCGCCAGACCGGCACCTTCATGCGCCTTGCGTTTGGGGAGTTGGATGGCAGCATCTCGCCACGCGGTAAGACATTTCTCGAATGGTGCCAGCGCGCCGGTTTTGATGCGACGTTGAGTGATCGCATCCTGACCGAGCTTTGGCTGAAATTCATCATCCTCGCGACTAATTCCGGCATGACGGCGCTCACACGCCGCCCGCTTGGTGAATTGCGCGACGACCCCGATATCGCGCCCTATTTCCGTGCAGGTTTTGAGGAAGTGATCGCCCTTGCTCGTGCCAAGGGCGTGTGGTTGCCGGATGATGTGCTGGAACGCAGCATGAAATTCACTGCGGGCGCCCCGGCCGGCATGCGCGCTTCCATGGCGGTGGATTTGATCCGCGGCAATCGGATTGAATTGCCCTGGCTGTCTGGCAAGGTCGTGGCGTTGGGCCGAGACCTTGGCGTGCCGACACCAACGCACGCCATGATCAATGCCGCGCTAAAGCCCTATGCCATGGGCGCGCCCCAGGATTAGCCTGGGTTTTGCGCGCGCCAATGATCCGCGATCTGGCCCATGGTGGCGGGCCAAATGTTGCCACGCGCCATGATGCCATCAAGCATGGCATTGAACGCGCGGATGCGATGCGGCACGCCCATAAGCCATGGTGTTACCGGCACCACCAGAATGCGCCCACTACCGGTTTCCTGTGCTTCCCGATCCAGCGTCTCATGCGCCGTCAGGATGGAATTCGTGAAATCCGCGGTGGCTAAATGCTGTTGATGCAGCATGCGTTGATCTGACAAATCTTGTGACAGCGGCATGCAGATCAGGCGCCCTGCATCGGTGGTCATGACATAAGGCATGTCATCATTCGCCCAGCCGGTGGTGAAGCTGAAGCCGGCTTCCGCGACCAGGCGCAGCGTGTGGCTTGATTCGGAATGCGCCGGCGAATGCCAGCCGCGCACCGCCTCGCCGAAGCGTGCACGCAACAGACTGGCAGCTTCCTGCACCGTGGCGCGTTCTTCATCCAGCGCTACGCCGCCATGGTGCAGCCTGCCCATATCCAAGCCAGCACAAGCAATTTCCCATTGCGTGGCGGCCAGATCATCCATCAGCGCCGGGTAACGGTGCGCTAGCACCGCGCTGAGCAACGCCGTGGCAGGCAGGCTACGCGCAGTAAGCGACTTCATCAGCCGATAAACGCCGATCCGATTACCATAATCCCGCAAAGTATAATCCCAATAAGAAGGATAGGGCCGTTCCATGCCGCCCGGTGCTATGAAGGGCTTGAGCGGCATATCCATCGGGAAATGGCCCATATGCACGGCGATACACAGCGCAACGCGCGCGCCATTCGGCCAGGAAACCGGCTTCGCAGCAGGCAGCGCGCGGAAGGGATAGATATCATGATCCATGCCGCGCTGACGGTGCGGATAGTGCAGATAATCTTCAGGCAAGCCCTTCATGGTGTCCCCGCAGCGATCCAGGATTGCGCTTCCGCCAAATGATGTTCTGTGTACCAGGCGGCGATCTCTCGCCCCGTGGCAAGCCAAACCTTGTCGTGGCGCACCACATGGCGCAGCACATCATCCAGCGCGCTGATGCGATGCGGTTGGCCGATCAGGAAGGGATGGAGTGGCATGCACATCACGGTGCCGCTTTCAGCGCCTTCTTCGTAAAGCTGATCGAATTGCGCCTTGCAGATGGCGGCGAAACGTTCGGGCGGCGTATTGCGCATGGCCAGCAGCGGCACGTCATTGATTTCAAGTGAATAGGGAATGCTGATCAAATGGCCGCTGCGCACGTTGATAGGCGTCGGCTGGTCATCATGCAGCATATCCAGCGTGTATTTGATGCCTTCTTCCGCAAGTAAATGCTGAGTGGTTTCATCATTGGAAATGGCTGGGGTGAGCCAGCCATCCAATTCCTGGCCGCTGGCGCGCTTGATGGTTTCGCGGTTTTCGCGAATGACGGCGCGTTGCTGATCCTCATTCATGCCGTAGAAGTAGCGGGTATTGTAAGTGCCGTGGCTGAATAACTCCCAGCCGAAATCGCAGCAGCGTTCGATGATCTCCGGATAGTGATCACAGACCGCGACATTGAGCGAGACACTACCGCGTACCCCATGCCGCGCCATGACATCCACCATGCGCCAGAAGCCAACGCGATTGCCGTAATCGCGCCAAGAATAGCCAAGCACATCGGGCTGCGGCCGTGTCCAGGGCATGCGCCGCGCATTGGGGGGCGGGTCAAGCTCATAATGTTCGATATTCGGCGCCACCCAAAAGGCGATACGTGCGCCATTGGGCCAGGTGATGCGTGGGCGTCTGCGCCACGGCATGTAATTGTAATGGCCGGGTTCGCTGAGGTTCATTGGGAGTCCTTCATGCGGTCAATAGGGCGCTCGTGTAGATTACGCTTAGATTTGATGCAGCGTGACATACGCGCCATTTGCGATTTCCTGACGCAATTCTGGGAAGGAGTTCATGAAGTGTTGTTGTGCGGCGGTATCATCCGCACGGCAAAGCATAAGATCGACCACAGCGATACCGGCACGGCGTGGATCCGGATAGAGGAGTGGGGTGCCTTCCCCTGTATCGATCGTGACAGAAAGATTGCGCGCTTCCGCTTTAAGTCGAAAAACCACGCTATGGAAATTGAGGATGTTCATCATTTTTTCGAACGGGGACCCAAGGCGCTGATCATCTAGCCAGCATGAGATCGTGATAGCCGTATCGAGCAAAGCACCTCTGATACGGAGAAACAGCATCAGTTCCTGCCCGATTAGGTCATCCGGCAAGGGGAGGCGAATGTCGACAATGCCTGGCTTGGTCCAATTTGCCCAATGCTCAAGCACATGCCAATTCAGCCCATCACGCAGAAGATTAGCCATGGCAAGATCAACGCTTGGGATCAGTGCATTGGATTTCCCGATATGTACAATACGCCCGATCGGCGCGCGCAGCAGCACTTCCTGCCGTGCACTGGCCGAGGGTTTCATGTTCAGGATTGTATCAACAAATTCGCGGGCAACTTCCTTCCAACTACGCAGACTAGAATTAGCACGCGCATGATCAGACAAGCGTTTTCTTTCTTCAACACTAAAGATCAAAGTTTCAAGTTTGGCATATAAATCATCCAAATCATCATCGCGGAAATAGACAGCCGCCCGCCCGCCCGCTTCGGTCAAGGAGGTGTGGCAAGGAATGAGCGGCAATGCGCCGAAGGAAAGGCTTTCCGTAATAGGTAAGCCCCAGCCCTCATAAAAACTGTTGAATATGGTGAAAAGGCATTCCTGATACAGCGCTGCCAAGGATTGATCCGTTACGCTTGAAATCAGCATGATCTTTGCGCTGAGGGCGGGTCGGGCACGCAGAAATTCTGCGGCCTTGTCAAAAAGCCAGCCTGCCTTGCCTAGGCAGACAAGAACGGGAACATCAACGGCGTCATGATTTACCAATAATCTTTCCCAGGCCCTGAAAAGTAGCAAATGATTTTTACGGCTCTCCAAGGTGCCGACGCATAATACGAAGGAAGAGTTGGGTGGGATAAGATACTTGATGGTATCATTCGTCTTGACGGTGCGTGTTGAAATGTCCTTTCGCATATCACCATTCAGGGCGATCGGATAAATCGGAAAAACTGCTTGAGGAAAGAACTCCGCAACACGATGGCGA
>JBILPX010000240.1:0-5192 GCA_044373565.1 Roseomonas sp. | reverse complement strand
GGTGCCGCCCTTCCTGCGCGGCCAGGGCCAGGGCTGGGTCACGGCGGAATATGGCATGCTGCCGCGTGCCACCCATACGCGGAGTGACCGGGAAGCCGCGCGCGGCAAGCAATCCGGCCGCACGCAGGAAATCCAGCGCCTTATTGGGCGGAGCTTGCGCGCGGTCACGGATTTGAAGGCGATGGGGGAAATGACCATCACCTTGGATTGCGATGTGCTGACCGCCGATGGCGGCACGCGCTGCGCTTCCATCACCGGCGCCTGGGTCGCGCTGCATCTGGCGTTTGAACATTGCAAGCGCATGAACATTATCGCGCGCAATCCGCTCAAGGATCAGGTGGCAGCGATTTCCTGCGGCATCTATCAGGGCATGCCCGTGCTCGACCTTGATTATGATGAGGACAGCAAGGCCGATGCGGATGCGAATTTTGTGCTCACAGCATCCGGCGGGATTGTCGAAATTCAGGGCACCGCCGAAGGCGCACCCTTCACGGAAGCCGATTTGCAGGCGCTGATGGCCCATGCGCGCGAAGGCACAGCAGCCCTTTTCGGCAAGCAGCGGCTTGCGGTGGATAAGTAATGGCGCATCGGCGCCTGCAACGCGGCGAGAAGATTGTCATCGCCTCCCACAATTCGGGGAAGCTCCGCGAAGTGGCGGCATTGCTGGCGCCGCATGGCATTGAAGTGACCAGCGCCGGCGCGCTTGGCTTGCCCGAACCGGATGAGACGGAGACGAGTTTCCTCGGCAATGCACGCATAAAGGCGCATGCGGCGGCGCGCGCTTCGGGAATGCCGGCCCTTTCCGATGATAGCGGCTTTTCAGTTGCCGCCTTGGATGGCGCGCCTGGGGTTTATACCGCCGATTGGGCCATGCGCCCGGAAGGTGGGCGGGATTATGCTTGGGCCATGGGCAAGGTGCATGACCTAGCCAAGCATGCCACGGACCGCGCCGCCTGGTTCACCTGTGCGTTGGTGCTCGCCTGGCCCGATGGGCATGAGGAAGGCTTTGAGGGCAAGGCTGAGGGCGTTTGGGTCTGGCCGCCGCGCGGCGCGCATGGCTTTGGCTATGACCCGATGTTCGTGCCGCATGGTCGCCTTGAGACCTTCGGCGAAATGGACCCGGCGGAGAAACACCGCATCAGCCATCGCGCTGCGGCTTTCGCGCTGCTGGCCGCTTCCTGCCTGCCACCGGCGGCAGGCTGAGCTTCAAGGGCGCGGGGGCTTGCGGCGATAGCCCGCGCCGGATCAGGCTCGCCCAGCCTTCTTCGGGATTGTCCACGATTTCAAAGAGCTTCAAATCAGCCTCGCTGATCATGCCCTCTTCGGCGAGGGCCGCGAAATTTACCACCTTGTTCCAGTAATCGCGCCCAAACAGCACAATCGGCACCGGGCGCATTTTCTCCGATTGCGTGAGCGTCAGCACTTCGAACAATTCATCAAAAGTCCCGAAGCCACCTGGAAAAACCGCAAGTGCATTGGCGCGCATGGCCAAATGCATCTTGCGCATGGCGAAGTAATGGAAGCGAAAGGTCAGCGCCGGCGTGGACCAGGGATTAGGCGCCTGTTCATGCGGCAGGGTGATGTTGAAGCCGATGGAAGGCGCGCCGCATTCGAACGCCCCGCGATTGGCCGCTTCCATGATCCCGGGGCCGCCGCCCGTTGCGATCACATTGTCGCGCGGCGCGCCGGATGCGGCCAAGGCACCGCCACGCATGGAGACAATGCGGGCGAAGGCGCGCGCATCCTCATAAAAGCGTGACCGATCAAGCGCCTTTTGCGCAGCGCGCTTTTCCGCTGCGCCGCGCGCCTTCTTGGCCTGGGCGGCGGCTTGTTCGGCACTTGGGGTGCGGGCGGAGCCAAACACCACCACGGTGGAACGCACACCCCAATCGCGCAGCGCATATTCGGCCTTGGCGTATTCCATGCCGAAGCGGAAAGGGCGCATTTCGTCGCGCAGCAGAAATTCCTGATCCTCCACGGCCAATAGATAGCTGCTTGATTTCTTTTGGGCGCCATTATTGGGCATTGGAAGCTTCCCCTTTGATGTGGCGCGCATCTTGGCATGAAGCGGGTGGGGAAGGCGAAGGGCGGTGCGGCAAGACCCAAAAGCGTGACTCTACTGCAACGGTCACGAGTCGCTCTGAATAGGTCCAGTGCCTGCCGGCAAAAAACCCTGGGCAAAGAACGGCTTCCGGCATAGAGTTCCTAATCACTCTGAAGTGCTGTCTTGATGCCTCGTCTCTTTATCCCAGCCGATTCCAGGCCCTCCGCCGAACCAGGCGCCGTCAGGCGGCGCTTTGCCTCGGCCGATCTGCGCGCGCTGTTGCGCCGGCGCCTGATGGAATTATGCGGCCTGCTGGCTGCGATCGCGGCACTTGGGCTGGCCGCGGCGCTCCTTAGCTATGACCCCACCGACCCCTCATTGAATACGGCGACCACCCGCGCGGTCAGCAATCTGGCCGGGCCGGCGGGGGCGGTGGTGGCGGATATCCTGTTGCAGGGCGCGGGTTATGCGGCGGCCTTGCCCGTGCTGGCGCTGCTCGCCTGGGCCTTTCGGCTGGTAACCCAGCGCGGCCTTGGCTTCATCCCCTTCCGGCTTATCGGCCTTGCCCTTGCCCTGCCCTTGGGCGCGGCGGCGCTGAGCCTGGCGCCCTTGCCGCCGGAGGCGCCAAGCCTTGCCGGCGCAGGCGGCGCAGTTGGGCCGCTTTTGGCCGATAGCGTGATTGCATGGCTTTCGGCCAGTTTCGGCGCCTATGGCGCGCTGCTGGCCAAAGCCGGGCTGGTATTTGGCGCCGTGGGCGCTGGCTTCATCGGCTGCGGCCTGACCTTCGGCGAATGGCGCGGCGCCGGCCGCGCGGCACTCGGCGCCAGCCAAGTCGCTTTGGATGCGGCTCGGGCCGGGGCGGAGCGCTTCCGCCCCGCTGATGAAGCGGAAGCCAAGAGGCCCGGCTTTCTCGCCCGCCTTGCCGCGCGCTTCAAAACCCGCACCGGCCGCCTGTTCCGCCGCCAGGAACCCGAAATCCCCTTGGGTCCCATGCTGCGCGCCGCCGATGCGGCGGCCGAGGCCATGCCGATCCGCCCCGAACCACCCGATGCAGGGCGCGAAGCCCCACCAGTGCGTCCTCGTAAACCAGCCGAACCCGCGCGTCGGCCGACGCAGCAACCCGCACTTGATCTTGGTGATGGCGCCTGGGCGCTGCCGCCGCTTGATCTGCTGACTGCCGCCCCCACGCAGCGTGTGGGCCGGCCTTCCGAGGAATCGCTCCAAGCCAATGCGCGGCTTTTGGAAAGCGTGTTGGAAGATTACGGCGTGCGCGGGCGCATTGCGGAAATCCGCCCCGGCCCGGTGGTGACTTTGTACGAATTGGAACCCGCGCCCGGCACCAAATCCGCGCGCGTGATTGGCCTGGCTGATGATATCGCGCGGTCCATGAGCCTGATTGCGGTGCGCATCGCAACCGTGCCGGGGCGCAATGTGATCGGCATTGAAATGCCCAATGCCAAACGGGAGACAGTGTTTCTTTCCGAAATGTTCGGCGATGAGAGCTGGCATCGCCATCCGGGCAAGCTGCCCTTGGCGCTGGGCAAGGATATTGGTGGCACGCCGGTGATCGCCGATTTGGCGCGCATGCCGCATTTGCTGATTGCGGGTACCACGGGTTCGGGCAAATCAGTCGGGATCAATACCATGATCCTGAGCCTGCTCTATCGTTTCAGCCCCGATGAATGCCGCTTCATCATGATTGACCCCAAGATGCTGGAACTTTCGGTCTATGACCGGATTCCGCATCTGCTGGCCCCGGTGGTGACGGAACCGCCCAAGGCGATTGGCGCGCTGAAATGGACCGTGCGCGAAATGGAACGCCGCTACCGTTCAATGAGCCAATTGGGCGTGCGCAATATCGCGGGCTATAATGAAAAAGTAACGGCAGCGCGCCAGCGCAGTGAAACGCTGACCAGGCGCGTGCAAACCGGCTTTGATCCGGAAACCAACAAGCCCGTTTTTGAAGATCAGCCACTCGCGCTGGAAGCACTGCCCATGATTGTGGTGGTGATTGATGAAATGGCCGATCTGATGATCGTGGCCGGAAAGGACATTGAAGCGGCGGTACAAAGACTGGCGCAAATGGCGCGCGCTGCGGGTATCCATGTGATCATGGCCACACAGCGGCCTTCGGTGGATGTCATCACCGGCACGATCAAGGCAAATTTCCCGACGCGCATTTCCTTTCAGGTGACTTCGAAGATTGATAGCCGCACGATCCTTGGTGAACAGGGCGCGGAACAATTGCTCGGCCAGGGTGACATGCTGCATATGCCGGGCGGTGGGCGCATCGCGCGCGTGCATGGCCCCTTTGTGTCAGACACTGAGGTGGAGCGGATTGTTGAATTCCTCCGTGCCCAGGGCGAGCCTGATTATATCGAGGAAGTCACCGAAACCGAGGATGAGGGTGATTCAGTTGCCATGCTTGGCATGCTGGGCGGCAATACGGATGCCGAGGCATCACTTTATGATCAGGCGGTGGCGCTGGTAACGCGCGAAGGCAAGGCGAGCACCAGCTTCGTGCAGCGGCATTTGAACATTGGGTATAATCGCGCGGCGAAGTTGATTGAGCAGATGGAAAAGGACGGCGTGGTGGGGGCGGCGAATCACGTGGGCAAGCGGGAAGTGCTGGCGCCGGGGCCGAGGGATTGAGGAAGGCAGGCAGATGGAGTTGAAGGTTTTCATAGTTGGCTGAAGCTTCAAGTCCCAGCACTACTCGTGAGTAGAAGCGTATGGTTCTCGCCGCTTGGGGGGGTAGCCCAACATCCGTCCTTATCAAGAGATCGGCATCAACGTACGCACGCACGCCCCAAATTTCTTGATGGAAAGTAAGAAACTAATAGAATTTAGGCGACACATCCGACTAATGATGTCATACTCGATTTGGTCAGATGACTGCTTTGAGTTTGGCTATCGTCAGGGGAACGCTGCAATACTATGTTCTGGCTCTAGAGAAAATCGAGGCGGTGATGATAAAAAAGAATGAATTTCGTTTAGCCGTACAGATGGCAGTTCAAAATGTAATTAAGCATGGCGATACAGATATTTTTCCAAGAAGTTTTGAGGGGCATGCAATTTTCGATCGACAGAACGAGTTCATCGATACAGTATGTGATTATGATGAAAACTTTACTCATTATCTTGCCCA
>JBILPX010000286.1:0-4398 GCA_044373565.1 Roseomonas sp. | reverse complement strand
CCCCATGGCGCACTGCCTTGGGGGTTTTTCTTTTGTCTGGTCGCCAGACACAAAAAATCCGATCAGGTGCTGCCACCTGATCGGATGAGAAGTCCCCGCCGAAGCGGGTTATGCACCAAGATTAGACGCGGCCAGAAGCCGACATCGCGTGCATGAAGTTGTCGAAGGTGCCTTCCGCCACACGGAACCAGGCAATTTCATCGGGCCGGAAGGCCTTCATGCTATCCAGGATGCGCTTGAAATTGGCGTTCTGCGCCGCGACTTCATCATAATACTTCCAGCATTCATCATAGCAGGCCTGCAGCACAGGCCGTGAGAATGGCTTCAACTGCGTGCCACCCGCAATCAGGCGCTTCATGGCCTGCGGGTTCAGCGCGTCATATTTCGGCACCATGGAGGCGGTGACGAGCCCAGCCGCAGTTTCGATCATTGATTGATAGATCTTGGGGATGGAATTCCAGGCCCGTTCGTTGATGAACAGCGTGCCGCAGGAAGCGCCTTCCCACCAGCCAGGATAATGATAGAAGCGGGCGACCTTGTTGAAGCCGAGCTTTTCATCATCATGCGGCCCGACCCATTCGGCGCCATCAATCGTGCCGCGTTCCAGCGCGGGATAAATATCGCCAGCGCCAATCTGCTGCGGCACCACGCCAAGGCGGCGCAGGATATTGCCGGCAAAGCCACCCACGCGGAATTTCAGGCCGCGCAAATCTTCAACAGTATTGATTTCCTTGCGAAACCAGCCGCCCATCTGGCAGGCCGTGCCGCCGAAGGTGAACGACCGAACGCCGAGCGGGCGGTAGAAATCATTGATCAGTTCATGCCCGCCGCCATTGCGGAGCCAGGAATAATACTGCCGCTGGTTCAGGCTGAAGGGCAGGCCCGTTTCGAACACGAAGCAGGGGTCTTTGCCGAAATGGTAATAGGCCGCGTCTTGGCCGCATTCCACCGTGCCATTCTGCACCGCGTCATACACCTGCAAGGCGGGGACGATTTCACCGGCGGCGAAAATCCGGATCTGGAATTTGCCATCGGACATTTCGTTCATGACCTTGGCGAAAAGCTCCGTGCCGCCAAACAGCGTATCGAGCGATTTCGGGAAGGCCGAGGTATGGCGCCAACGGATTTCCGGCATGGCCTGGGCCAGCGCCGGTGTGGCAAGAGCGGTGGCGGCGACGGCGGTAGTGCCAAAGCCTGCCTGTTTGATGAAATTACGACGTTCCACTGCGGGACGCTCCCTGTGCGAAAAGGTTGAGCAAAATCATCCAGCGCCCTTGTCCCGGGGCTTGGAAGACGATCTTTTTAATACGTTACGGCGCATCAGGAAAGCAGAAAAACTTCAGCCGGGGCTTTAATGGCCAGATTTCGCGCCGGCCGGTGCAGTGGTCAGCCGATCCACCAGCGCAATGCCAACTGCTGAGACGACAAAGATCGTGTGGATGATGGTCTGCCACATGATCCCCTGTTCGGTAAAAGCCGCATTGGGGGAGCCGAGATTGCCAGCCTCAATAAAAGTCCGCAGCAGATGGATCGAGGAAATGCCGACAATCGCCATCGCAAGCTTTATCTTCAGCACACTGGCATTCACATGGCTCAGCCATTCCGGCTGATCAGGGTGGCCGGCCAGATTGAGGCGGGAGACGAAGGTCTCAAACCCGCCGATAATCACCATGACCAGCAAATTCGCAATCATCACCACATCAATCAAGCCAAGGACAATCAGCATGATTTGCTGTTCGTTGAAGCCTTGTGCCTCCAGCACCAGATGGATCAATTCTTTGATGAATTTATAAACATAGACGCATTGCGCAACGACCAACCCCAGATAGAGCGGCAATTGCAGCCAGCGCGACCCGAAGATCAGGGCGGCTAGGGGACTGAGCGGCTTGAAATGATCAGGTTGGGCCATGGCTTTCCTCGGCGAAGTCTTGGTGGAGCTGTGACATAGGGAGGATTTGCGAAAATGTCAGCAGGTCGCCCCCTCTGGCCCGGATGCTATGAAGCTGGCTTAATGCAGTGATGAACCACTGGCTCGCCGCCCTTGGCGCCACCATGCTGATGCAATTGGTCGCCTCCTTCATGGGCCAAAGCCTGCCGGTGATTGCGCCGCTGATTATGGCAAGCACGGGGCTGGCGCCGGAACGGGTGGGGAATATGTCTTCCCTGACCGCCCTTGCGACCGTGCTTTATTTGATGATTGGCGGTGTGTTCCTGGCACGCATGGGGCCGGTGCGCATGCTGCAATTGGGCACTGCCGTAGCGGTGACGGCGCTGCTGGTGGCAAGCCTGGGCCAGGCTTGGGCGATATTCCTGGCGGCCTTCATGCTTGGGCTTGGCTATGGGCCGACCCCACCGGCCGGCAGCCGCATGCTGGCAGCAACCGCGCCGCCCGCGCATCGTTCGCTGATCTTTTCAATCAAACAAGCGGGCGCGCCCGCCGGCGGCGCTTTGGCCGGGCTGATCGCGGCGCCTGTTGCACTGGCCTATGGCTGGCCGGCGGCACTGATGCTTGCCTTTGGCTTTGGCGTGCTGGCCATTCTGGTGATCCAACCGCTGCGCCCAGCTTTTGATGCGGAGCGCAATCGCGCGCAGCGGCTGCGCTTACATGACATATTTTCAGCGCGCGCCATCAGCGCCCTATTGGCGACATTCAAACAGAACCCGATGCTGAGGCGCGTCACAGCGTTATCGGTTTCCTTCGCCATTTGTCAGGGCTGCCTGTTTTCCTTCACCGTCACCTGGCTTGTGGAGAAGCGCGATTTTGATCTGGTGCTGGCGGGTAGCGTGTTTGCCGCCATGCAATTCGCCGGGGTGGTGGCGCGCATTCTGTTGGGCTGGGTGGCGGACCGTACCGGCAATGCTTTGGCCAATCTGGTGGCACAGGGCTTTGCTGCGGGCTGTGCCATTCTTGCCTTGGCACTATTGCCAGCGGATGCCGGCTTCTGGCCGCTCGCGCTGATATGCGTGCTGACGGGCTTTTTCGGCGCTTCCTGGAACGGCATTTCGCTGGCGGAAGTCGCGCGGCTTGCGCCCCCCGGCAAGGTCGCGGATGCGACCGCGGGTTCGACGATTTTCATCTTTCTCGGCTATGTCGCGGGGCCTTCAATTTTCGCCGCGCTGGTCAGCCTGACCGGAAGCTGGACCTTGCCGCAAATCCTTATGGCAGCACAGCTTTTGCTGGTATCGGCGCTGGTTGGGCTAACGCTTAGGAAGCCCAGGCAGGGGGGCGCTTTTCCTTGAAAGCGGCAATGCCTTCGCGCGCTTCATCACCGGAGGCACAACGCGCAAAGGCCAGCGCACCGGCTTCGGCATAGCCATCGGGCGAAAGCGGGCCGAGCGCCGCAATCAGCTTCTTGGTTTCCGCCAAGGCACGCGGCGCGCCCTGCCGGCAATCCGCAATCACTGCCGCCACCGCCGCTTCCAAAGCGGCCGCATCGGCAACCATCTGATGCACCAGGCCAATGCGCGCCGCTTCAGGCGCATCAATCACATTACCTTGCAGCACCATGCGCGCGGCATTGCTGCGGCCCATGCGGCGCACCATCCAGGGCAGGATTTGCGCTGGCACCAAGCCGCGCTTGGCTTCCGGCGCGGCGAAGCGCGCATCGGCTGTGGCAATGGCGATATCAGCCGCGCAAAGCCAACCAAGCCCGCCCGCATGCGCAGCCCCTTGAACAGCGGCAATTACCACCTGCGGCAAGTTGCAGAGGCGGATAAAACGTTGCCCTGTCGCATGGTTGCGTTGCTGCGCGGCGGCGAGGCGCTCGGCCTCGGTGCCCTGAGAGCCAACCTCGGTCAAATCGAGCCCCGCGCAGAAATGCCCACCAGCGCCTGAGAAGATGATGATGCGCGCGGAGGTGTCTTTCTCCAGCGCATCAAGTGCCGCATCCAAGGCAACACCCATGGCGGCCGACATGGCATTGCGCCGATGCGGCCGATTGAGTGTCAGGCGCACCACAGGCCCTTCCCGCGTCAGAAGGACGGGGTTTTCAGTTTCAGACATGTGATGCGCCTTTGGCTGTTACGAATTCGGCCCGCGTTCCATGGAATAGGGCTGCCAACGCTTCAGCTTCGAATCCGACAGCACAGTCGGGTTCACGCAGGAAAGCGGCCAACGGCCCGAAAGCACCAGCGCGACATTCTGCCCCACACGGCGCTTGCGCGCCGGATCAAACCGCGCGGAGGCCGAGGCGTTATGCGGCGACAGGATCACGTTCTGCATCTTATGCAGCGGATTGTCTGGCTTGGTCGGCTCAATTTCAAACACGTCAATGCCCGCACCGGCAATCCAGCCCTTTTGCAGCGCCTTGATCAGCCCGGCTTCTTCCACTGTCGGGCCGCGGCCCGTGGTGATGAAAAGCGCGTTCTTCTTCATTTGCTTGAAGTGTTTTTCCTTGA
>JBILPX010000238.1:0-5213 GCA_044373565.1 Roseomonas sp. | reverse complement strand
AAGGACAAATAGCCCCCCATGGCTACCGCACGTTCCGCCAAACCTCGGCCACTGCTGAAGCAATGCAGCAGGAAGGGGAAGGCCCCGCCCCTTTCGCGTTCTTCGGCCAGGATATCGGCGATATCCTCATCCGCCTGGCGGGCATGGATCGCAAGCGGCAGGCCAGTGATCTGCGCGGCGCGGATATGGTTGCGGAAATTCTCCGCCTGGGCGTCGCGCGGCGCCTTGTCGTAAAAGTAATCAAGCCCGCTTTCGCCAAGCCCGATGATGCGCGGATGATCGGCCAAAGCGGCCAGGGCTTCCGGCCCCGGTAGAGGGCCTTCCCCGGCATTATGCGGGTGGATGCCGACCGTCCCCCAGACGCAATCAAAACGCTCGGTCAGCGCCTTGACCTGTTCGGCCTGGGCGAAGCGCGTGCCGATGGTGACCATGCGGGCAATGCCGGCTTCCTTGGCGCGGGCGATGACATCGGCAATCTCCGCCTCGACATAGTAATCGAGGTGGCAATGGCTATCCACCAGCATCAGGCGGCCTCGATTTCGATTTTGCGAAACAGCGGGCTTGGGGGCGGCAGGGCAGTGCCGGCGGGCAAGGATGTCGCCAGCGCTGCCAAATCCCGGGCATCTTCGGGCACGGCGAGCTGATCGAGCAAAGCCGCCATGGTGCCGGGCATGAAGGGCTGCAACGCCGTCGCCGCACCGCGCAGCACGGAATGGAGATGGCGCAAAACGGCTTCCATGCGGGCCAGATCGGTTTTCTTCAAAGCCCAAGGTGCTTGCGCGGTGATATAGCCATTGGCCGCGCGAACAACCCGAAACACTTCTTCCAAGGCCAGATGGAAGGCCTGGTCTTCGACATGCTTGCCCACCAAGCCGGGCATGGCGGCAAGCGCATCCAGCAGGGCCACATCATCACCAACTGCGGACGCTGGCGCAGGCAGCTTGCCCTCACAATTCCGCTGGATCAGGGACAGTGTGCGATTGGCTAGGTTACCCAGCGCATCGGCCAATTCGCCATTCAACCGATTGGCAAGCGCTTTTCGCGAAAAATCCCCATCCGCGCCAAAGGGCACTTCCCGCAACAGGAAATAGCGCAGCGGATCAAGCCCGTAATCGGCGACCAAAGCCACTGGATCAATGGCATTGCCGAGGGATTTGGACATTTTCTGCCCCTCGATCGTCCACCAGCCATGGGCAAAGACGCGCTTCGCCGGTGTAATCCCCGCCGCCATCAGAAAGGCCGGCCAATAGATGGTGTGAAAGCGCACAATATCCTTGCCGACGAAATGCGCGCTGGCCGGCCAGAATTTCCAGCGCTCGGCCTTTGCGTCTGGGTAACCGGCGGCGGTGATGTAATTGGTCAGCGCATCCAGCCAGACATACATCACATGCGCGGGATCGCCCGGCACCTTCACCCCCCAGGTGAAGCTGGTCCGCGAGATGGAGAGATCGAGCTTTTCCGGCCTATCCGCAAAATCCTTGAGCCCCTGCTGCACAAAGGCGCGGACTTCATTGCGCCGCGCTTCGGGCTGCACATCAATCCTCTCAGCATGGCCTTCCGGCAGATCAAAGCGGCGCAGCAATTCGGGCAGCCACTTCGACAGGCGAAAGAAGTAGGAGGGCTCCCGCACCCATTCCACCGGCGCGCCTGATGGCGCGTATTTCACGCCATCGCGTTCCGTCAGTTCATCCGGGCCGTAAAAGGCCTCATCGCGCACCGCATACCAGCCTTCATAATGGCCGAGGTAAATCTCATCGCGCCGGGCCAATTCTTCCCAAAGCGCGGTGCAGGCGGCCTTGTGGCGCGCTTCCGTGGTGCGAATGAAATCATCATTGGAAAGACCAAGTGTCGCGGTCAGATCGCGGAAATGCTGGCTGACCTGATCCGTGAAGGCTTGCGGTTCCATCCCCGCATCGCGCGCGGCCTTTTCCACCTTCTGGCCATGCTCATCCGTGCCGGTCAGGAAAAACACTTCATGGCCCGTCAGCCGCCACCAGCGCGCCAGCACATCCGCCGCCACCGAGGTATAGGCATGCCCGACATGCGGCTTGTCATTCACATAATAAATCGGCGTTGTGACGTAGCGCGTTTCTGTCATGTCTCTTGCCTTGATGTCGCGCGTTCAGGTTGAAAGCCAGGAAAGCCCGGTCAGCACCGCCTGTTTGCGGTCCATATTCAGTCTTTCGGTCTCATCCACAAGGCGCCCGAGCCTATCCCATAGCGCGGGCCAAGCGGCAAGCGGATGGGCGCTGACCCAGCCGGGCGCTGGCTCTCCGCGCGCGGCCTGGCGGAGCCCAGCCGAAAGCCGCCCGCGCAGCAGCGCCATGAAGGTGGTGAATTGCGCCCCGCTGCGATCTGCCGCGCAGCGATCCGCCAGCGCATGCAGCCGCGCGGGGTCGGGGCGCTTCAGGTTGGCTAGGCATTCTTCCACCAAAGCCTGCAATTCCAGCCCATCGCCTTCGGCAAGCTGCATGGCCCGTCCGGGCGAGCCCTCCGCCATCTCGGCCAACCGCGTGCGATCCGTGGCGGGCAAAGCCGGCAAAAGCCGGGTGAGCAAAGGCGCCATATCCGCCTCATTTAATGGGAAAAGATCAAGCCGGCGACAGCGGCTGCGAATGGTCGGCAAAAGCCGTGTGGGGGCAGAGGAAACCAGCAGCAAAATGGCGCGCGCCGGCGGTTCTTCCAGCACTTTCAGGATGGCGTTCTGCGCCTGCAGGTTCATCGTCTCCGCGCCATCCACTACCACAACGCGCCAGCCGCCCTCGGCTGCGGTCAGGGTCATAAAGCCGGGAATGAGCCGCGCGGCATCCACATTGATATCATTGCGCTTGCGCTCACCGCGCAGCGTATCGGCGTCAATCGTGAGCAAATCAGCATGGCTATCGGCGGCGACACGCCGAAACACAGGATGCGACGCATCAAGAAATAGTGGCGGCTTGTCCTTGGGCGCTTCTGGCATGCCCGCCAGCAGCCAGCGCGCAAAGCGCCACGCAAGGGTCACTTTCCCAATGCCGGCGGGGCCGGCAATCAGCCAAGCGTGATGCAACCTGCCTGAAATTGCAGCTTCCACCAGCGCGGCAGCAGGAATGTCATGGCCGAAAAGTTCAGGATTGGCGCGCGGTTCCGGCAAGCTCACAGCTTGGCGCCCAGCCTTTGGCGTAGGGTCTCAACAATCGCGGCATAGACGGCCTCCGCATCCCGCGCCGCATCCAGCACCACGCAGCGTCCAGCTTCGCGCCGCGCGATATCGCGAAAGCCAGCGCGAATGCGCGCATGGAAATCAGCGCCAAGCTTTTCGTAGCGATCCGCAGCACTCCGCCCCGCCGCGCGCGCCAGCCCCGCTTCTACCGGCAAATCCAGGATCAGCGTAAGGTCGGGCCGCAAGCCTTCAAGCGTCAGATCACAAAGCTGCGCCCAGGTTTCATAAGCGAGGCCCTGCCCTGCCCCCTGATAGGCCAGCGTGGAATCAGCAAAGCGATCACAAATCACCCAGGCGCCAGCTTCGAGCATCGGGCGGATGGACCGCACCACATGTTCCCGACGCGCGGCAAAATGCAGCATGGCTTCCGTCAAACTATCCCAGGAGCCGGGAGAAAGAAGCAAATCACGAATGCGCTCTGCCCCCGGCGCGCCGCCTGGCTCGCGCGTGCGCAAAACCGGCAGGCCAGCCGCCGCTAGCGCTGCCGCAAGGCGCCGCGCCTGGGTGGATTTCCCCGCCCCCTCGCCGCCTTCAAGCGTAATGAAATAGCCCCGCGCCATCAGCACTTCAGGCGCCGGAGACCCAGCGCCCGATCACCGCCGGAATGCGCGGCAGCAGGCCAAGTTTTTCGACATCCGCCCCAGCCACCAGGGGCACGGAGAGCGTCGGCACCCCCTGCCCTGCCACCTGCAATTCGCCAATGGTCTGCCCGCGCATGACGGGTGCGGTCAGCGGCGCCTGGTAGCGTACGCGCACTTCCAGCCTATCCCGCCAACGGCGCGGCAGGGTTAGCGTGATATCGCGCCCACCGACCATAGGCACGGTGCGGCGTTCGCCAAGATAAACCGGCACGTCTTCCACCGTATCCTGTGCGCGGTATAGTGTTACCGCTTCAAATTCGCGAAAGGCCCATTCCATCAGGCGTTCGCTTTCCTCCGCCCGCGCGCGCATGCTGGGCAGGCCATTGACCACCAGGATCACGCGCCGCCCATCGCGGATAGCGCTGCCGGTCAGGCCATAGCCCGCTTCTTCCGTATGGCCGGTCTTCAGACCATCCGCGCCGGGCACGCGGGACAGCAGCGGGTTGCGATTATCCTGGCTGATATTGCTGAAGCGGAAGCTGCGTTCATTGTAAAAGCGATAATAATCCGGGAAATCCGAGATCAACCGCCGCGCCAGGATGGAAAGATCACGCGCTGTCATGCGGTGTTCCGGATCGGGCCAGCCGGTGCTGTTACGGAAATTGCTGTTGGTCAGGCCAATGCGCCGGCCGGTTTCGTTTAGCAGTTCGGCAAATTGCTGTTCGCTGCCGGAAATCGCCTCGGCCAACACAATGCAGGCATCATTGCCTGATTGCACAATCACGCCGCGAATAAGGTCCTCGACCCGCACCTGCTGGCCTAGATCCACGAACATCTTGGAACCACCCATGCGCCAGGCGCGCTCACTCACAGGCAGCATCTGGTCCATTTGCAGCCTGCCCTGCTTCAAGCGATCAAACACCACATACATGGTCATGAGCTTGGACATGCTGGAAGGCGGCATGCGGTCATCGGCGTTCTTCTCAAGCAAAGTGGCGCCGGTTTCGAAATCCACGACCAGCGCTTGGCGTGCCAGCACATCCACATTGCCTACTGGTGTGGCGACTGGTGTGCCTTCTGGGCGTGGCGGGGGGCGGCGTGCTGGTTGCGCGGGTGCAGGCGCTGGGCGCTGCTGCGCGAAGGCCCGCTCAGCCAAGAGACTCAGCGGCAAGGCCCCGAATACGCCCCCAATCAATTCCCGACGCGATGCCATGACCGGCTCCCCTAAACCCATTCGCCTTTGACTTATTTGATGGCGACGGCGTTATTCCACAATGATCCTCGCCCCGGATACGCCAGAGGCCAGAGTCCGCTCAAGCGCCAAATCCGCCCCGGCCACATCGGCGAAGGGGCCGAGCGCGACGCGAAACACCGCACTGCGCCCACTGCCCTGCTGATTGATCCGGGCGCCGGGCAAGCGTGCCGCCACTCGT
>JBILPX010000237.1:0-5221 GCA_044373565.1 Roseomonas sp. | reverse complement strand
CGCCGGCCAATCCATGACATAGCCAAAACCTTCTTCCTTGAGCAGATCGAGCGTTGTCGCGGATTGCGTGATGTAAGGGCCAAGCCAACCATCCGGCGCCTTGCCGGTATGGCGGATGATCGCCTCCCGGCTTTCGGCAATCAGCCGGCGCTCATCATCTTCGAACAGGATATCCTGGCGTTCGGCATTGGTCCGGCCATGGCCGATGAATTCATCCCCGCGCTTCATGAGCGCCGGCGCAATTTCCGGGCAGGTATCCAGCACCAGCCCATTCACATTATGCGCGGCGGGCAGCCCGTATTCATCGAACATGGCCAGCATGTTCCAAAGCCCGACGCGATTGCCGTAATCCCGCCAGGCGTAATTGCGCTGGCTTTGCGGCGCGGCGGCGCCGGTGCTGTCACTGCCAAGCCCAGCGCGGAAAGCAAAAGCTTCGATATTATTGCACAGCACCACCGCCAGCCGCGCCCCATTGGGCCATTCATAGGTGGGGCGATGGGGGATGGCGCTATGCTGATAGCGCCCATGGGTGGGCAGTTTCATGGCTGGTCTCCGCTTGCTGCGCGGGACGCTAAGGCTGCGGCAGGGCTCCGTCAAAGCAGTCAGCCCCCTTTGCAGGGCCACCCCGCCATGCGCTACTCTTCACCTGAAAAGTGGAGGATCGGCGTATGCCAGACGGCAGCACAACGGATCGGATCGCCTATTCGGCGCCGATCGGCGATGAGGTGAAGACCACCACCTGCTATATGTGCGCCTGTCGCTGTGGGATTCGTGTGCATCTGAAGGATGGCCGGGTCCGCTATATTGAAGGCAATCCTGATCATCCAGTGAATAAGGGCGTGCTCTGCGGCAAGGGCAGCGCCGGCATCATGACGCAATATAGCCCCGCGCGTTTGCAGGCACCGCTGAAGCGGGTGGGGCCGCGCGGTTCTGGCGAATATGCCGAGATTTCCTGGGATGAGGCGATGGATATCGCCACCAATGCGCTGAAGAAGGTGCGCGAGACGGACCCGAAGCGCCTGGCTTTCTTCACCGGCCGCGACCAATCCCAATCACTGACGGGTTTTTGGGCCGCACAATTCGGAACGCCCAATTTCGCGGCGCATGGCGGCTTTTGTTCCGTCAATATGGCCGCTGGCGGGCTTTACACCATCGGCGGTTCCTTCTGGGAATTTGGCGAACCGGATTGGGAACGCTCAAAATATCTTCTGATCCTGGGCGTGGCCGAGGATCATGATTCCAACCCGATCAAAACTGGCCTTGCGGCGCTGAAACAGCGCAACGCCAAGGTGGTTTCCGTCAATCCCGTGCGTACTGGCTATTCCGCCGTGGCCGATGAATGGGTGGGTATCCGCCCCGGCACGGATGGGCTTTTCGTCATGGCGCTGATCCATGAATTGCTGCGCACTGATCGCGTGGATGCCGAATTCCTAGTGCGTCACACCAATGCGCATTGGCTGGTCATCCGCAATCCGGGCGGCGCGGATGATGGGCTTTTTGTGCGGGACGCCGATGGCAAGCCACAAGCCTGGGATCGCGCGCGCGGTGCGATGGATGCGGCGGTGGCTGATCTTTCCCCCGTGCTGGTCGGCGATTTCACCCTGCCGGATGGCCGCACGGCGCGCCCGGTTTTTCACTTGATGGCGGAACGCTATCTGGGTGCTGAATATGCGCCGGAAGCGGTCGCGGAACGCTGCGGGCTGGATGCGGAACGCATTCGCCGCATCGCGACCGAGATGGCAGATGTTGCCTTCAACCAGACCATCACGCTCGATCAACCCTGGACGGATACGCTCGGCCGTCGGCATGAGAAAATGGTGGGCCGGCCTGTTTCGGTGCATGCCATGCGCGGCATCAGCGCCCATTCCAACGGCTTTCATACCTGCCGTGCACTGCATATTCTGCAAATGCTGCTGGGTGCGATAGATACGCCAGGTTCCTGGCGCTATAAGGCGCCCTTCCCGCGGCCCATCCCGCCTGGCCCCGGCCCAGCGGGCAAGAATTCCAAGCCCAATACGCCGCTTGCTGGCAATATCCTGTCCTTCACCCATGGGCCGGATGATTTGCTGGTCAATGATGATGGTTCACCCATTCGCATTGACCATTCCTTTTCCTGGGAAGCGCCGCTGGGTCTGCATGGCATGATGCATACCGTGATCGGCAATGCAGCGAAGGGCGATCCGTATAAGATTGATGTGCTGTTCATGTTCATGGCCAATATGGCCTGGAACAGCGCGATGAATCCGCTGGAGACGATTGAATGCCTCACGGCCAAGGATGAAAGCGGCGACTACGTCATCCCTACCGTGATCTATTCCGATGCGTTTTTCAGCGAAACCGTGCCCTATGCTGATCTAATCCTGCCGGACACGACCTTTTTGGAACGCTGGGATTGTATTTCCATTCTGGATCGCCCGATCGGGTCTTCTCATGGTCCCGGCGATGCCATTCGCCAGCCCATCCTGAAGCCGGATCGTGATGTGCGCCCCTTCCAGGATGTGCTGATTGAATTGGGCGCGCGGCTTGGCCTGCCCGCCTTCACCAAGGAAGATGGCAGCGCGCGCTTCAAGGATTACGCGGATTACATCGTCAATCACGAACGCATGCCAGGTATTGGCCCGCTCGCCGGTTGGCGGGGTGAGGATGGCACGGCGAAGGGTGTCGGCAAGCCCAACCCGGATCAGTTGCAGCGCTATATCGAAAATGGCTGCTTCTGGCGGCACAATTTCTCCGCCGAGGAAAGCTATTTCAAGCATTCCAACAAGCTCTATCTGGAAAACGCCAAGGCGATGGGGCTGATCGGCAAATCCGATCAGATCGTTTTGCAAATCTGGTCAGAACCCTTGCAGAAATTCCGCCTGGCTGCGGAAGGCCATGGCACGAAGCAGCCGCCGGAAGCCTTGCGCGAACGCGTGCGCAGCTACTGCGACCCGCTGCCCTTCTGGTATGCGCCGCTGGAGCAAGTTGCGCATGATGTCTCGGGCTTTCCTTTCTCGGCCGTCACGCAGCGCCCCATGGCGATGTATCATTCCTGGGGGTCGATGAATGCGTGGCTGCGGCAAATCCACGGCGCCAATCGCCTGTACATGAGCCGCGCTAAAGGCGAAGCCATGGGCATTGCGCAGGATGATTGGGTGTGGGTCGAAAGCCGCAATGGCCGTGTAAAGGGACAAGTGACGCTTATGGAAGGCGTGAACCCCGATACGGTTTGGACCTGGAACGCGATTGGCAAACGCGCTGGCGCCTGGATGTTGAGCCCTGATGCGGCGGAAGCGCAACGCGGCTTTTTGCTGAACCACGTCATCAGTGAATGGCTGCCCGCGCAAACCGGCCCGCGTTTGGCCAATGCTGATCCCATAACGGGTCAGGCCGCCTGGTATGATTTGCGCGTGAACATCAAGAAATGCGCAGCCGGTGAGGAAGGTATCACCGCACCGCATCCCAGCGCATTGACCCCGCCACCCAATATGCCTGAACCGCCCGATATTCTGCGCTTCAATGCAGGAGATAAAAAGCCATGACATCCCTGCCCACGCCCATACCGGGCGCCAAGAAGCTTGGCCTGGTGATTGATCTGGATACCTGTGTCGGCTGCCATGCTTGCGCGACAAATTGCAAGGAATGGAACACCAGCGGCCATATGGGGCCTTTGCCTGATCAGCAACCTTATTCCGCAGCGCAGGAAGGCGTTTGGTTCAACCGCGTCCATGCCTATGAAGCCGGTGACGGCGATGAAGGCCGCACGGTGCATTTCCCGCGTTCGTGTCTCCATTGCGAAACACCGGCCTGTGTCACGGTTTGCCCAACGGGCGCTTCTTACAAGCGCGCGGAAGATGGCATTGTGCTGGTCAATACGGATATGTGCATCGGCTGCCAGCTTTGCGCCTGGGCCTGCCCTTATGGCGCGCGGGAATTGGATGAAGATCAGGGCGTGATGAAGAAATGCACACTCTGCGTTGACCGTATTTATAACGAAACCATCCCGGAAGACCGCCGCGTGCCGGCCTGCGTTTCCACCTGCCCCGCCAATGCGCGGCATTTCGGTGACCTTGGCGATCCAAACAGCGATGTTTCAAAGCTTGTCGCCGAACGCGGCGGGTATGAGCTGATGCCAGAGATGGGCTACCAGCCAGTCAATCGCTATTTGCCGCCGCGCAAGGCATCAAGCCAGGTGAAGACCGCGCCGAAGGAAGCCGGGCCATTGCCCAGCCAAATCACCAACCCGCTGCTGCGTTGGATGGATAAGGTGCTGTCCCGATGAAACCAGCCCCTTCCATCATTTTCTTCACCGTCGCGTCTGGCGCTGGTTATGGGCTGTTGTTCTGGCTTGGCGTGCTAAAGCCGCTGGGGCTGCTGCCGGCGAGCAGCGTGTTTGGCGCAACTGCGGCCATCATCGCCCTTGCACTGATTGCAGCGGGGCTATGTTCTTCGCTGCTGCATCTCGGCCGGCCAGAACGCGCCTGGCGCGCGCTCAGCCAATGGCGGTCATCCTGGCTTTCGCGCGAAGGTGTCGCGGCGATCCTCACCTTTCTGCCCGCCACAGTATTTCTGATCGCACTCGCGCATGGCGAAAACGCCTTGATGCTCCCGGCGGGCCTGCTTTCCGCCGCAGGTGCCGCTATCACGGTGTATTGCACGGGCATGATCTATGCGTCACTGAAGCCCGTGAAGGAATGGCATCACCCCATGGTGGCGCCGGGCTATTTGCTGTTCGCGAGCTTTTCCGGCGCGTCATTATTAGCGATGCTTGCCATTCTCTGGGGTGGTGGCTTTTTTCCCGCGCTGGTGGCGGCGGCACTCGGCATGGCGGCCTTGATGTTCAAGCGCGCCTATTGGGCGAGTGTGGATGCCACGCCCGCCACCAGCACGCGCGAAAGCGCCACGGGGCTTGGTTTCATCGGCAAGGTGCGCCCACTGGAAAACCCGCATACGGAAACCAATTACCTACTGCGTGAAATGGTGTTTCGCGTGGGCCGCGTGCATGCAGCGAAACTGCGCAGCATTGCCTTGCTGCTCGGCTTCGCCCTACCGGCCCTGCTGTTTTGCATCGCCATCATCCTGGGCGGGGATACGGCATGGGTGTTTGGTGTGCTGGCCGCCGCTAGCGCTTTGGCCGGGCTATCGGTGGAACGCTGGCTAATTTTTGCTGAGGCCACGCATACGGTGGCGTTATATTATGCTGGGCAGCGGTAAATATCGCCGGAACGGGCTTGCCGCCTGA
>JBILPX010000058.1:0-12650 GCA_044373565.1 Roseomonas sp. | reverse complement strand
AGGTCTTCATTCGCGACCATATCCACCACGCGGCCATGTTCCATCACGTAATGCCGATCAGCGACCGTCTGCGCGAAGCGGAAATTCTGCTCCACCAGCAGCACGGTAAAGCCGCGCTTCTTCAATTCGCGGATGGTGCGGCCAATCTGCTGCACAATCACGGGCGCCAGACCTTCTGAAGGCTCATCCAGCAGCAGCAACCGCGCGCCGGTGCGCAGAATCCGCGCAATGGCCAGCATCTGCTGCTCACCGCCCGAAAGCTTGGTGCCCTGGCTACGCGCCCTTTCCTTCAAATTCGGAAATAGCGTGTAGATTTCATCCAAAGGCATCCCACCCGGGCGCACCATTGGCGGCAGCATCAGATTTTCCGTGACATCGAGCGAGGCAAAAATGCCGCGCTCCTCCGGGCAATAGGCAATGCCGGCACGCGCAATCACATCCGGACGCGCATTCACGAATTCCTTGCCATCATACTTCACCGAACCGGTGCGACGCGGCACCAGCCCCATGATGGAACGCAAAGTGGATGTCTTGCCCGCGCCATTGCGGCCAAGCAGCGTCACCACTTCGCCTTCGCGGATATCAATATCCACGCCGTGCAATACGTGGCTTTCGCCATACCATGCCTCAAGCCGGCGCAATTCCATTAGCGCGCCAGTGCTGGCCTTGGCGCCGGCGGGCGCTGTCATCACATCAGCCATGGGCGGCCTCCGTCGGGGCTTCCGAGCCAAGATAGGCGGCAATCACATCAGGGTTGCGCGACACGGCGGCGTAGTCGCCTTCCGCCAACACACTGCCGCGCGCGAGCACGGTGATGGTGTCGCAAAGCCCCTGCACAACGCGAAGATTGTGTTCCACTAGCAGCACGGTGCGGCCCACGGATACGCGCTTCACCAGCGCTACCACGCGGTCCACATCATCATGCGCCATGCCGGCGGTTGGTTCATCCAGCAGCATCATCACGGGATCAAGCGCGAGCGTGGTCGCGATTTCCAAGGCGCGTTTGCGGCCATAGGGCAATTCGCCGGCTGTCAGGTGCATCCATTCGGTCAGGCCCACATCGGCCAGCAATTCCTCGGCCCGCGTATCGAATTTGCGCAAGACCGAATCGGAACGCCAGAAATCGAAGGAACCGCCACGGGCGCGTTGCAACGCCACGCGCACATTCTCAATCACCGTCAGATGCGGGAACACGGCCGAAATCTGGAAGCTCCGCACCAGGCCAAGACGCGCCACTTCGGCGGCCTTCATGCCGGTGATGTCGCGCCCTTCATAGCGGATGACACCACGCGTCGGCGGCAGGAATTTCGTCAGCAGATTAAAGCACGTGGTCTTGCCGGCGCCATTCGGGCCGATCAAGCCATGGATAGTACCCCGAAGAACATTCAGGTTCACGTCACTTACTGCGACGAAGCCCCGGAATTCCTTGGTAAGCCCTACCGTTTCAAGGATGGTATCAGACACCCGAACCACGCCCCCCTTCTTATGCAGCGGTTGATACCGCCACGCCTCTTTGAGACATTCCTATGCGAGGCTTGGCCTTCCTGCAAGCCACCCCATTCAATTCCCGGGAAAAATTGACACCGGCCCTACTGAACAAAAAAAGGGCAGAGGTTGCCCCCTGCCCTTTCCAGCCCTTTCCGGCGTGCCGGCTTAGGCTTCAGACAATTCCTCAGGCTTCACCTGGCGCTCGGCCACCTTGGCGAGTTCCAGGATGAAATCGACAACCTTTTCCTCAAAAATCGGCGCGCGGAGGTTTTCCATCGCTTCCGGATTCTTGCGGAAGAATTCGATCACCTGCTGTTCCTGGCCACGGTAGCGCATGGCTTCCTGACGCAGCGCGCCGCTCAGCTCATCCGGCGTCACCTGGATGTTGTTGGTCCGCCCAATTTCAGACAGCAGCAGGCCAAGCCGGATGCGACGCTGTGCTATGCCGCGATATTCGTCGCGCAAAGTTGCCTCATCCTTGCCTGCATCATCCGAATCGAGGCGCCCAGCCTTCAAATCGGCTTCCACACGCTGCCAGATCTGGCTGAATTCACTATCCACCATGCCTTCCGGCACGGGGAAGCTGGCCTGATCCGCAAGCTTGTCCAGAAGCGCGCGCTTGAGCCGCATGCGCGACATGCCATCATATTCGCGCTGCAAGCCTTCCTTCACCTGGGCTTGAAGCCCGGCAAGATCGGCCTGGCCCACGGTCTTTGCCAATTCATCATCAATGGCGCGCGGGACGCGCTGTTGCAGCTTTTTCGCCGTGATGGAGAAAAGCGCGCGCTTGCCCGCCAATTCGGCGGAACCGTAATCCAGCGGGAAGACCACCTGGATATCGCGGCTGTCGCCCACGGACATCCCTTCCATCTGTTCGGTGAAGCCCGGGATGAAGCCAGGGCCACCCACTTCAATCGGCATGTCGTTCGCAGACCCACCGGCGAAAGGCGCCAGCACGGGTTCTTCGGTGCCTGCAATCAACCGCGCCGGGCCGATGCGCAGCGTGAATTCCACCGCCGCACCCGCCGGCATGCCATGCAGATAGATGAATGGCCGGCACGCGCCGATTTCAGCCTGGTTGGGGAAGGTGAAGGCAAGCGTGCTGCGCCCAGCCGTCACATCAAAACCCTCACGCTGCATATCCAGGAAATCAACGCTGTCCTGGCCCAGGCTATAGAAATTGAAGCCAAGCTTGCCCTGAGTGCCTTCCGGCAAGCTGCCGCCGGTCACCTTGGTGCTGACCATCAGGCTTTGCGTGGCACCCGGCGCTGCGGCAATGCCCTTCGCACCTTCGAGGAAAACCTGAACCCAGCCGGCTTCGCTGGCTGTGCCGCTCACGCGAAGATCGAAATAGGGCAAAGCCTCATCAGTGCCGATGGCAGCGATTTCGGACATCAAGCCGCCCGAAAGCCCAATTTCCCAACCGCGCGGCGCCTGGCCGGGGATGCCGGGCACAGCGCCAAGGGCCGGGCCATTCGTCAGCAAATCCGGCACCACAGAGCCAGCGAAATCGCACACCATCACCTCACCCTTTGTAGCCGGGCGGGCATCACTCACATCGGTCAATTCACCATTGCGCGTCGCGAGCGTTTCCAGGATTTTCTGAACTTCCGCATCCGCGGGCTCTGCGCGCATGCGTTCCAGTTCAATGCCGGAGAAATCGGGCATCGGCACATCCGGCAGCACTTCCAATTCCATGCGGAATTCAAGATCACCACCATCGGGGAAGCTAGTCACCTCGATCTTCGGTTGCAGCGCCGGCTTCAGGCCGCGATCGCTGACCACCTTGCGGGAGGCATCGCCCACGGATTCTTCCAGCACTTCGCCCATCACGGCTGTGCCATAGCGCTGGCGCACAATGGAAAGCGGCACCTTGCCCGGGCGGAAGCCCGGCAGCGAAACCGTCTTGGCGATTTCGGAAAGGCGCTTTTCGCGGCTTGAGGCGATATCGCCCGCCGGAAGCGTCACGGAATAGGCGCGCTTCAAACCGTCATGCGCGAGCTCATTAACCTGCATCGGAGGATCGTCCATCCCAAGCTAGAGAAACAAAAGGCCGCGGCGGCGCCGGTGGTGCGGGCGAAGGGACTCGAACCCCCAAGGCTTGCGCCACCGGAACCTAAATCCGGCGTGTCTACCAATTCCACCACGCCCGCGCCGAACGGCGCCGCGCCGCGATCGGAGGCAGGGCTTTAGCCCATGCCTTGGCGCTTTCCAAGTGAGGTTATTTCAAAATGACTTCAAGAAACCAAAGCCTGGGCGCAGGCATCCAGAATGGCGGCCTCATCCAGCCCGTATTCCCGGTAAAGGTCGGGGATGTCACCGGCCTGGCCGAAGCGGTCCACGCCAAGCGGCACCACCTTCTGCCCGCGCACAGAACCAAGCCAGGCATGGGCCGCCGGGTGGCCATCCAGCACTGTCACCATGGCAGCGTCAGGGGCCAGCGGCGCCAGCAGGGTCTCAATCCAGCTTGGCGCGCCAAAGCCCGAGCGTGCCTTGCGCCGTGCCGCGAGCCAATCCGTGTGCAGCTTATCCGGGCTGGTAATGGCGAGCAGCCCGGCTTCAGGAATGTCTTCCTTTATCGTCGCAAAGGCCGCCGCGGCTTCTGGCTCCAAGGCGCCCTGATAGACCAGCGCAAAGCTCGCCCCGGGTGCGGGCGGCACCACCCAATGGGCGCCGGCAATCACTGCGGCCGGGTCCAGATTGCGCTCAGGCTGTTCCAGCCCGCGTGTGGAAAGCCGGAGCCAGACCGCCGAGCCATCAGGCTTTTGCATGTGATGAAAGGCGTGGCGCAGCAGAATGGCCAATTCATCCGTATGCGCGGGTTCATAGGCAACCAACCTATCCTGCGCCATGCCGATCAAGGGCGTATTGACGCTTTGGTGCTGGCCGCCTTCTGGTGCTAAGGTCAGGCCAGAGGGCGTTGAAACTAAAAGAAACCGCGCGTCTTGATAGCAGGCATAAATCAGCGCATCCAGGCCGCGATTGACGAAAGGATCATAGACTGTGCCCACCGGCAAAAGCCTGGCGCCATATAGCCGGTCGGCCAAGCCCAGCCCCGCCAGCAGCAGGAACAGGTTTTGTTCCGCAATGCCCAATTCCACATGCTGACCTTCCGGCGACATGCCCCAGCGCTGGGCAGAGGCCAGCTTGGCATCGCGGAACACGTCATTCTTCTTATGGCGATCAAAAATGCCGCGACGGTTCACCCAAGGCCCGAGATTGGTGGAAACCGTCACATCCGGGCTGGTGGTGACGATGCGCTTGGCGAGTTCGGCATTCTCCCCCTGCCCGCGACCGATCTCAGCCAAAATCTCGCCAAAGGCGGCCTGAGTGGAGTGCTTGCGCCCCGCCGGCACGCGCGGCGCAGGGAAGCGGTCCGGCACATGGATCACGGGCGATTGCAGGGCGCGACCCTGGGGCGAAAGGGGCTTTGCGAAATCAATACTGGCCAGGAAGTCGCGCAATTCTTCCTCGGGCACATCAAGCCCTTCGAATTCATCCCATTCATGGCCGGGGCGGATACGCATGGCGGCGCGGAAGCCTTCCATCTGCTCCTTCGTCATCAGCCCGGCGTGGTTGTCCTTATGCCCGGCAAAGGGCAGGCCCATGCCCTTGATGGTATAGGCAATGAAGCAGGTGGGCTGATCGCCCGCCGCATCCTGAGCGCGGAAGGCCTCAGTCAGCGATTCAATATCGTGTCCGCCCAGATTGTTCATCAGCGCGGAAAGCTCATCATCCGAAAGCGGGTCAATAATAGCTCGAATGCCGGCGACGCGGCCAAGGTCGGCCAGGATGGTGGCGCGCCAGGCGGCACCCCCCTGGAAGGTCAGCGCAGCGTAGAGGCTGTTCGGGCAATCATCAATCCAGCGGCGCAATTGATCGCCATCTGGCCGCGCAAAGGCCGCTTCCAGCCTGCGGCCATATTTGAGCGTGACGACATTCCAGCCCATGTCGCGGAACAGGCCCTCGATCCGGCCAAAAAGCCTGTCTGGCACAACGGAATCGAGCGATTGTCGGTTGTAATCCACCACCCACCAGACATTGCGGATATCGTGCTTCCAGCCTTCCAAAAGGGCTTCATAGATATTGCCCTCATCCAATTCCGCATCGCCCACCACGGCCACATGCCGGCCTGGCGGAATACCCTCGGGCGCCATGCGGTGCAGATGCACATAATCCTGGACAAGCGACCCGAAGGAAGCGAGCGCAACGCCAAGCCCGACCGAACCGGTGGAGAAATCCACCTCAGACCCGTCCTTCACGCGCGACGGATAGGGCTGGATGCCGCCGAATTGACGCAGCGTTTCCAGCTTTTCCCGTTGCTGCCGCCCAAGCAGGTAATTGATGGCGTGGAATACCGGCCCCGCATGCGGCTTCACCGCCACGCGATCGGCTGGTTTCAGAATATCGAAGTAAAGCGCTGTCAGGATGGAAATACAGGAAGCGCAAGACGCCTGATGCCCGCCCACCTTCAGACCATCCCTATTGGGGCGGATATGATTGGCGTGATGGATCATCCAGGAGGAAAGCCAAAGCAGCTTACTCTCCAGCGCATGCAGCATTTCCGTCCGCCGGGCGCTGCCCGGCAAATGCCGGGCCTTGCCCTTGCCTTGCACTGTCATGATCCATTCCCCCAACAAGTTGGGCTGAATATGGCGGTTTGGTCCTGCCGGCGAAAGAGGGGATTTTAGGCCCGGATCAGCCGCTTCAGCCCGCCCGAGGCCGCGCGCTGGCCATCCCCCACATAGGCTTCGTGATTATTTTCGATGCTCACCGGATCATAAAGGTAATTCACCATCAGGCCGCAGGATTGGCGAAGACCATTCTCCGAGACATCGCCGCGCCAATTCAGCCTTTCGACGCGCGCGCCATTGGAAAGGTGGAAATGGGCCACGGGATCAAGCGCGCGCCCTACCCTGCCGGCCGGCGTTTCCTTCAACAGATACTGCGCGCCGAGCCGGATCAGCGTGGGCCCCAAGGCGCGGGAGAGCGCTTCCTGCTTGAGCCAGGCGCGGTCCGCCAAAGCACGGGAAAAATCCAGCACTGCGCCACCATTGGCGGCAGCCAAGCCTGCTTCTTCCTCAGCCGTCAGCAGCGCGGTCTTATTGGCAAGGCTTTTGTCCAGCCAGGCGCGAAAGCCCGGCATGGGGGAAAGCGTGCAAAAGGTCTTGAGCTTGGGGAATTCGGCCGCAAGCAATTCCACCACGCGCTTGATCAGGAAATTGCCGAAGGAAATGCCATCCAAGCCGCGCTGGCAGTTGTTGATGGAATAGAATACGGCCGTATCCGCCTGCCCGGCATCCTGCAACGGCGCTTTTTCATCGAGCAGCTTTTGCACGCTGGCCGCCATGCCGCGTTCAAGGGCGACTTCCACGAAAATCAGCGGCTCATCTGGCATACGAGGGTGAAAGAAGGCGTAGCAGCGCCGGTCTGAATCAAGCCGATTACGCAAATCGCGCCAAGTGCGGATGCGATGCACTGCTTCATATTGCACCAGCTTTTCCAAAAGCGCGGCAGGCGATTTCCAGTCAATCGCGCGCAATTCCAGAAAGCCGAGATCGAACCAGGAAGCGAGCAGGCCTTTCAGGTCAGTCTCCAAAGCCTGCAAGGGCGGTTCATCATCCTTGAGGCGCAGCAATTCCGCGCGCATTTCGACCAGGAATTTCACCCCATCCGGAATGGCGGCAAAGGCCGTCAGCAGCTTCAGGCGCGGCGGTTCCAAAGCGCGGCGCAGCCCCGCCAAGGCAATGGCGCGCACCGCCGCATCCGGCGCGGCGCTCAGTTTTTCAATGGCGCGCGTCACCGCTGCCGCATCGGAATCAAAACCGGCCAGGGCGCGGAGGAAACCAAGCTTGCCGGCATCATCCAAGCCACGATAGCGCACCGCAAGTGCTGCCGCGCGGTTGCGCGCGGAAACCTCACCACCGCGTGCCTGAAGGCATTCCCGGAATTCCTCGGCAAAATCATTGGAAGCGGCGGGGCTGCGCTGCACCACGCTAGCCAGGTCGCGCCAGAGGGAAGCCACGCGCTGCATGGCACGATTCATCAAGCCGGCTTCAATGGCGATATCGGACATGGTGTGCTCCGACCCCTTCCCGGGGAAAGCCTATCGAAACATTTCTTAAAAAACAAAGGATATTTGGCGCGCTTGATTGGCTTCAGGAAGAAAGATCATGCCGCGCCTTGGCGATCAACGCCGGCAAATCCTCGGCGATCAAGCCTGGTGGGCCTGAAGCCGCAGCAGCGCCGTGCAGCCAGACGGCAGCGGCGGCGGCTTCGAAAGGTGCCATGCCTTGCGCCAACAAGGCTGCGATGACGCCGGCCAGGATATCGCCCGTACCCGCGGTGGCGAGCGAGGGCGGCGCATTGTCATTGATGATCACGCGGCCATCCGGGGCAGCGATGATGCTATCCGGGCCTTTCAGCACGACAACCGCGCCTAGCCTTGCCGCAGCAGCGCGCGTGGCGCTGAGCCGATCCGCGCCCGGCGCGCCGAACAGCCGGGCGAATTCGCCGGCATGGGGCGTGATCACTGCCGCGCCGCGCAGCAGATAGGGTGCTTCGGCAGCGGCCATCAAGGCGCCGGCATCGGCAACCAGTATCTTGCCCGCATCAATCACGCTGCGGATAGCCGCACGTGTCGCCTCATGAGGCAAAAGCCCAGGACCGGCGAGCCAGACCTTGCGCCGCGCATCCGCCAAAAGCGCGTCCAGTGTCGCATCGCTCACCAATTGGCCGGGTGCGTCGGCGCGCAGCATTGCGGCCAGTTCCAGGTTTTCGGCATGCAGCGTGACCAAGCCCGCGCCGAGCCGCCGCGCCGCTGATGCTGCCAGCCGCGCGGCACCGGGCATGGCCGCCCCCGCCAAAATGGTCAGATGGCCGCGCGTGTATTTATGCGCGCTGACCTCCAAACTCGGCAGGCGCCAGAGCGACGGGTGATTGCGCCAGCAGCGCGGCGCGATGCCTTCCAGCACTGCCTCCGGCAGGCCGATATCGGCGAGCAAGGTCTCGCCACAAAGCGCGCGGCCCGGCAGCAGCACATGCCCGGGCTTGAGGCGAAAGAAGCTGATGGTTAGCGCGGCTTGCGGGGCATGACCCAGGACCTGCCCGGTTGCGCCATCAAGCCCTGAGGGCACATCCACCGCGACCAAGGGCGCCCAGACCGCGCGCAGCATTTGGGTCACCTCCGGCGCCAGAGCGCGCTTCAGACCAGCGCCGAATAGCGCATCCACCACAAGCCCAGCACGCTTGGCCTCGGCTTCACTGAAGGGCGCCATCGGGCCGTGCCAACGCGCCGCAGCCGCCGCGGCAGTGGTGCCTGGGCTTGGGGGTACGAGGGCCGCGACCGCAACGGGCCAGCCAGCCTGTTCCAGATAGCGCGCGGCGACATAGCCATCCCCGCCATTATTGCCCGGACCCGCCAGTACCAGGGTGCGGCAGGGACGGAACCGGGCGCGGATGGCCCGCGCTACCGCCCTGCCTGCTGCTTCCATCAAGGTTTCGGTCCGCATGCCCGCCGCCAACGCCGCCGCATCGGCGCGCGCCATCTCAGCGGGGGTCAGAAGCTCGGTCGGGTAAGGGCGCGGCATGAGCGATTTATAGCCCATCCGTCTGGCAACGGCATGGGCTGGATCAAGGGCCGCTCCAAACTGCTATAGAGACGTTCGTGAACAGGAGTCGTGCATGGCCTTCGTGATCGCCATCGCCCAACGGAAGGGCGGCGCCGGCAAATCCACCGTGGCGGCCAATCTGGCCACCGCGCTCGCGGAATCCGGCCATCGGGTCGGGCTTTTGGACATAGACCCGCAACGCAGCCTGGCGCGTTGGGACCAGCAGCGCGGTGTCAGCAAAAAAGCCCATACGCTGCATTTTGAAGCGCCGACCGGCTGGCGCCTGTCCGCGACGCTGGAAAGGCTGAAGCGGGAACAGGATTTCGTGCTGCTGGACACGGCGCCCCATGATGACACGGATGCCAAGCTCGCCATTCGCGGCGCTGATCTGGTGCTGGTGCCCTTGCAGCCCTCGGCGGCTGATCTTTGGTCCATGGATGCGACACTTGATCTGGCGAAGCAGGAAAAGCGCCCGTTCCGGCTGCTGCTGAACCGTGCCCCGGCTTCGGGCAAGCTGCGGGATGATATTGAAGGCCAAATCCGCGACCGCAACCTGCCAATGCTGGATGCGGTGCTCGGCAATCGCACCGCCTATGCCCAGGCCTTCATGGCCGGGCTTGGCGTGGTGGAAGCCGCGCCCCGCGGTCCGGCGGCGGCAGAAGTGCGTGCATTGGCGAGTGCCTTGGAAGCGATCTGCAAAAAGGGTCTGAAATGATGAGTGATTTATTGCTGGCGTTGCATCTGCTGGGCGCAGTGCTTTGGGTGGGCGGCATGGCCTTCGCGCTTCTGGTGCTGCGCCCCGCCGCGCATGAGGTGCTGCAAGCGCCGGAGCGCCTGGCCATGGCGCAGGCAGCCTTTAGGCGTTTCTTTCGGATTGTGTGGCATGCCATGCCAATCGTGCTGCTGACTGGCTGGGCCTTGTTCTTCCTGTGGCATGGCGGCTTCACCGGCGCGCGATGGAGCCTACACCTGATGCATCTACTGGGGCTGATTATGGCATTGGTTTTTCTTGCGCTATTCTTCGGCCCTTGGGGCGCCATGCGCCGAGCGATGGCGGCGGGCGACAAGCCCAGCGCCGCGCGCGCGCTGGAAAGTATCAGAAAGCTGGTTTTGGTGAATTTGATCATGGGTTTGATTGTGGTGGCATTCTCCGGCGTGGGACGCATCGCGGGATGAGCATTGCGCTGAAGGACGGCATCCAAATTGTTGAGGATGCCGCGCCGGAATTCGAAGCGGTCGCCGCCATCCAGCGCGGCCTGCATAATTTCAACCAGGAAACCGGTGGGTCTTATGACCGGGAACCGTTGACGCTTTTGGTGCAGGATGCGGATGGCAAGACCCTGGGTGGGTTGTTAGGCCTGACCTTCTGGGGCTGGCTTTTCATTGATTGGCTCTATCTGGAACGCGGCATGCGCCGGCGCGGCATTGGGGAGAACTTGCTGCACCGCGCTGAGGCGATTGGCCGCGAACGCGGCTGCACCAATGCCTATACGGATACCTTCAGCTTCCAAGCGCCAAGCTTCTGGAAGCGCAATGGCTATGTTGAATTCGGCAAGCTGGAAGGCATGCCGGCAGGACATGCGCGGGTGTGGTTGCGGAAGAAACTATAGGCAGTTCTATTCCACCTTGATCCCTGCCTTGGCCACCACATCTGCCCACATCGCGATCTCACGCTTTAGCACCGCATCGAATTCGGCGGGGCTTTGCCCGCCAGGTTCCGTGCCCAATTCCAGGATACGTTGCGTGAGGTCGGGCGCTGCGATGGCCGCAGCGATGGCCTCATATAATTGCGCCTGAATGGCGGGGGCGGTACGGGCAGGCAGGAAGGCGGCCACCCAGGTATCCGCTTCGAACCCCGGCACGGTTTCCGCGACACTCGGCACATCCGGAAAAGCGCGGTTGCGCGTGGGGGAAGTGACCGCGATGGGCCTGATCTGCCCACCGCGCGCCAGCCCCGCTGAGGCGGTGAGCGAATCAAAGCCAAGCTGCACATTGCCCGCGGCCAAATCCTGCAAGGCAGGGCCGGAGCCTCGATAGGGGATATACTGGATATCCACCCCGGTCGTCAGGCGAAACAACTCCGCCCCCAAATGTGGCCCACCGCCAGGTGAGCCCGCCGTGTAATTCAGCTTGCCCGGATTGGCCCGCGCATAGGCCAGCAATTCGGCAATGGTGCGTATGGGCAGGCTTGGTGTGGCCGTCACCAGCATGGGCGTGCGCCCCAGCAGGGTAATGGGCAGAAAGGCGCTTGGAATATCGAAAGGCGCCTTGTCCTTATGCGTCGTCGGCAGGATGGAATGGGCCGAGGCATTGATCAGCACCGTATAACCATCGGGTGCCGCGCGGGCGACCTCACCCATGCCAATAATGCCCGAAGCGCCGGCGCGGTTTTCCACCACAATCTGCCAGCCTTTTTGCTCAGTGATCTTGCGCGCCACCAGCCGGCCCAGAATGTCACTCGGCCCGCCAGGCGGGAAGGCAATCACGAAGCGGATGGGCGCAACTGGCCAGGCGCCCTGCGCCTTGACGATGGCGGGCGCCAAAAGCCCAGCGGCAAGCACCCCCCGACGAGATAAACGCGGCATGGCCGATGACCCCTTCTCGCAAAGGATCAGCGTGACCCAGTTTGCCGGATCACGCCATAGCCTTGCTTTGGGGGTGGTTCAGCTTACGCCTTCAGCGTCGCCAAAGCGTCATTCAAGGTCTTGCTGGGGCGCATCGCGGCCGAGGTTTTCGCATCATCAGGCCGATAATACCCGCCCAATTCCAGCGGCTTACCCTGGGCTTCCAGCAATTCGCCATAAATCTTCTTCTCATTGGCCGAGAGCAGATCAGCGAGCGGCTTGAAGCGCGCGGCAAGGCCCGAGCTATTGTCGCGCGCCGCCAACGCCTGCGCCCAATAAAGGGCGAGGTAGAAATGCGTGCCGCGATTATCAATCTCACCCACTCTGCGCGCGGGTGAGCGATTATATTCCAGGATCCTGCCATTGGCTTCATCGAGCGTCTCAGCAAGCACGCGCACATCGGCATTGCCCGTGGACTGCGCCAAATGCTCAAGTGAAGCGCCAAGGGCGAGAAACTCGCCAAGCGAATCCCAGCGGAGGTAACCCTCACCCTGGAATTGCTCGACATGCTTTGGCGCCGAGCCACCCGCGCCGGTTTCAAACAAGCCACCGCCATTCAGCAACGGGACAATGGACAGCATCTTGGCCGAGGTGCCGAGTTCCATGATAGGGAAAAGATCGGTCAGGTAATCGCGCAGCACATTGCCGGTGACGGAAATGGTATCGAGCCCCTTGCGGATGCGGTCGAGCGAGAATTGCATCGCCTCAACCGATCCCAGGATGCGGATATCAAGCCCTGAGGTATCGTGGTCCTTCAGGTATTTCTGAACCTTGATGATCAACTGCGCATCATGCGCGCGGTTCGCATCCAGCCAGAATATCGCAGGCGTATTGGTCAGCCGCGCGCGGCGGACGGCAAGCTTCACCCAATCCTGAATGGGCGCATCCTTGACCTGGCACATGCGGAAGATATCCCCGATCTCAACAG
>JBILPX010000284.1:0-4453 GCA_044373565.1 Roseomonas sp. | reverse complement strand
TCATCGACGACCACGCGCACTTCGCCATCTGAAGCCACTTCGAAGGTCTTGTCGTGGGAGCCATATTCTTCCGCCTGCTGCGCCATCAGCCCGACATTGGGGACAGAGCCCATGGTCTTCGGATCAAAAGCGCCATTGGCCTTGCAGTCTTCGATCACGGTCTGGAACAGCCGCGCATAGCAGCGGTCTGGGATCACTGCGTTGGTGTCATGCAGCTTGCCATCCGGGCCCCACATCTTGCCCGATTCACGAATCATCGCAGGCATGGAAGCATCCACGATGGTATCGCTGGAGACATGCAGATTTGTGATGCCGCGGTCTGAATTCACCATGGCAAGCGCGGGGCGTGCCTTATAGGTGGCGTCAATATCCGCCAGGATCGTGGCTTTTTCAGCCTCTGGCAGGGTTTCGATCTTGGCCAGCATATCGCCAACACCGTTATTCGGGTTGACGCCAAGGCGTTGCAGCGTCGCGCCATGCTTCTGGAAGACATCGGCGAAAAACACCGAAACCGTATGGCCGAACAGGATGGGATCGGAGATCTTCATCATGGTGGCTTTGAGGTGCAGCGAAAACAGCACCCCTTCGCGCTTCGCGGCATCAATCTGTTCGGCGATGAAGGTGCGGAGTGCCTTGCGGCTCATGACCGAGGCGTCAATGATTTCGCCCGCGATCAAAGGCGTCTTGGCCTTCAGCACCGTGACACTGCCATCCTTCGCCACCAATTCAATGCGCGCATTGGTCGGCGCTGTCATGGTGGTGGCCACTTCCGAGCCATAGAAATCCCCGCCCGGCATATACGCGACATGCGATTTGGAATCCTTCGACCAGGCGCCCATCTTATGCGGGTTGTTGCGCGCATATTGCTTCACGGCACCCGCCGCGCGGCGATCTGAATTGCCTTCGCGCAGCACGGGGTTCACGGCGCTGCCGAGCACCTTGCCGTAACGGGCGCGGATTTCGCGCTCGGCGTCATTGTTGGGATTGTCCGGGTAATCCGGCACCTTATAGCCCTTGCCCTGCAATTCCTTGATCGCAGCTTTAAGCTGCGGGACCGAGGCCGAGATATTGGGCAGCTTGATGATATTGGCTTCCGGCTTCAGGGCGAGCTTGCCGAGTTCGGCCAATTCATCATTCACCCGTTGGTCAGGCGTCAGGTTTTCCGGGAAATTCGCAAGAATGCGCCCCGTGAGCGAAATATCCTTGAGGCTCATCTTCACGCCGGCAACGCCCACGAAGGATTCCACAATGGGCAGCAGGGAAAATGTGGCCAGCGCTGGCGCCTCATCTACCTTGGTCCAGACGATTTCGAGTTCTGACATGGCTCAACCTTTCATAGCCTGGGCCGTTCGGGCCGCTTTGAATGTTTTGCGAATTACGCCCGTCTTGTCGCACCAGGGGGGGCGAAGGGCAAGAGGCCTGCGCCGCGGGGGCGTTCCTAAGGAAACTTTAATTCTTGCTTTAATTCAAAGACTTACACCGCCAGGATCAGCGGTCCCCGTAGCCCCGCGGATGCGCTTCCCGCCAGGCCCAGGTGGTGCGGACAATCTCATCAATATCACCAAAACGCGGCGCCCAGCCGGTTTCGTGCCGCAGCCGTTCACTCGCCGCCACCAGCACCGCGGGATCGCCCGCGCGGCGAGGGCCGATGCTGTGGGGGACGGCGCGGCCACTCACGCGTTCAATGGCGCCAAGCACCTGCTTCACCGAATGGCCTTCGCCATTACCGATATTGTAGCGGCAGGAGCCATGGGTCTGGAGCCGCGCGAGCACGCGCAAATGCGCATCCGCCAAATCAGTCACATGCACGTAATCACGAATGCAGGTGCCATCCGGCGTTGGGTAATCATCGCCAAAGACGGTCAGCGCCGGGCGCCGGCCGAGTGCAGCATCAATCGCGAGCGGGACAAGATGGGTCTCAGGATTGTGATCCTCACCCGCGCGTCCGGCAGGGTCCGATCCGGCCGCGTTGAAAAAGCGCAGCGCCGCGTAGCGCAGGCCATGGATGCGTTCCGCCCAGGCAAGCGCTGTTTCCACCATCAGCTTGCTCTCGCCGTAAGGATTGCCGGGGGCGACGGGGCAATCCTCATCAATCGGGATGCGTTCCGGCTTGCCGAAAAGGGCCGCGGTGGAAGACAGCACAAAGCGCAGGCACCCAGCTTCGACCGCCGTTTCAATCAGCCGCACGCTATTGCCGAGGTTTTCCGCCAGGTAATGCATGGGCGATTTCATGCTTTCGCCCACCAGGGAAAGCGCCGCGAAATGCAGCACCGCATCAAAGCGCCAATTGGCGAAAACCCGCGCGAGTTCCGCGCGATCCGCCAATGCCGCCTGCACCAAAGTCGCAGCAGTGGGCACGGCAGCGCGGTGGCCTTGGCTGAGGTCATCCAGCACCACAACCTCATCACCGCGATCAAGCAAAGCCAGCACCGCATGGCTGCCAACGAAACCCGCACCGCCTGTCACCAGATAACGCGCCATGTCTTATTCCTGCCTTACAGCTTCAAGGCCGGGGCGATGCCTCTGCCAGCCTTTCGTTGCGCGGTGCGTCCAACGCGCGGAGATAGGCGGCATCAAGGCCGTAAATATCCCGGCGCATGATCACGCTTCTGGCTTCAACTATCACCGTGTCATAATGAAGGCGCACAGGGATCGCCCGCGCGAGCGAAACACCCTGGGTCGCGCCACTTTCCAACACGCGGTCAAAGCGTTCCCGGTTCCAGGCCGGCATGCCGCTGAAGGCTTCCGCCAGCAAATCCATCGGCCTTTCAAGGCGAATGCAGCCTGATGAAAAGGCGCGGTCCGGGCGGCGGAACAAATGCCGATCTGGCGTGTCATGCATGAAAATATCATCGCGGTTCGGCATGACGAATTTGATGCGTCCAAGCGCATTCACCTCACCGGGGTCCTGGCGGATGATGAAGGGAAACCGGTCCTTGGAATAGGCGCTGAAATCCAGCGTGGTTGCGTCAATTTCGGTGAGTTCGCCATCAATGCGCTGATAAAGCCGATACCCCATGGCCTGCATGCGCCCGGGGTCTCGGCGGAAGCGCGGCAGCAAATCCTCCCGCGCATTGCGATCCGGCACGCCCCAGGGCGGATTGAATTGTACCGCGACCAGCCGGACATCAAGCATGGGGGTTTGCCGATCCACCCGCCCCACTACCACGGCCATATCCTGCACCACGCGCCCAGCATCGGTCAGGCGCAGGCGGAAATGGGGGATATTCACGTCAATCCGCCGCTCAGGCGGGGCGGCCAGGCCGCGGCGCATATCAAGCGCCACGCGAAGCTGCCCGATTTTGGCTTCAACGGGCGTATTCAAAGCGGCCCAGGTGATGCGACCGATGCGGCCATCGGCTTCCAGCCCTTCTTCAGTCTGAAAGCGCCGGACCGCCGCTTGCAGCTGCGCATCATAAACGGCGCTTTCAGCCGCCGCGCCGCGCAACACTTCTGGGTCAAGCACCGCAAGCCGCGCGCGAAGCTGCGCCACCCGCGCCGCATCCCGGGCGTCGGGTTCCAAAGTGCTGGCTAGGTTGCCTTCAATCAGCGGCCAACCGCCACGCGTGGCGATTGCCCTGAAACGCGCAAGTTCCGCCTTAATGGGCGCCGTATCGGGATGCTGCGCCGCAGCCTGATCCAGCACGCTTGCCGGATCGGCGCTGGCGAAAAGCCTTTCCCTCCAGGCTGGATAATTCGCCCGCGCTGCGTCGCGCTTGATATCCACGCGCCCCGGCAAGGAAGCGACGCGCCCCATCGCCAGATCCCGCAGCGCCGCTTCTGCGCGCGCCATCACCGCATCGCGATCCGGCATGCCATAATGGCGCGGGTCAAGACCGTCTTCGCCCAGGGCTTCCAGCCTTGTCGCCAAAGCGTCCAACGCCGTACGGGATGCCGCGCTGGCGCGGCGCGACATGCCAGCGGCAAGCACAGCCACACCCAGCCCTAGTATGGCCCTGCGGCCCGCGAATCGCTTTTTATCACTCATGTGAATTTGTTAGCGCCTTGCACGACTTGCGCGCAATTTCCTTCCTTTGTGTCAGGAAAGCCGCTCCGCGCCGAGCTGCGCCCCCGCAAGTTCCTGCACGGTGATGGGCTTATAGGGCGCCCGGGGGCGGAAATGCCCCACCTCCTCCACCGGCACGTTGCGGGTTTCGGCAATCACCGCCGCCACGGTCGAGCCACAAAGCCGCCCCTGGCAGGGCCCCATCCCGCAACGTAAATAGGCCTTGGCCTGGTTGGGACCGGTCGCGCCAATCGCCGCGGCCCAGCGGAGTGAGCCTGCGGTCACTTCCTCACATCTGCAAATGATGGTGGATTCTTCAGGCGGCGCCAGCACTTCCTGCGCAGGCGCATAAAGCGCATCCAGAAAAGGCCTGAGGGCGCGCGCCTGCAATAGCGCATCTGCGCTGGCTTCGGCCCGGAAATCCCGATCCGCGCGCGAAATACGCCC
>JBILPX010000421.1:0-5249 GCA_044373565.1 Roseomonas sp. | reverse complement strand
CGAACTCGAAGATCCGAAATATGATGTTGAGGAATGCATCCAGCGCGGGCTGACTTATGCCGCGCCGCTCAAGGTGCGGTTGCGCCTGATCGTGTGGGATGTGGATGAGGAAACTGGCAGCCGTTCCGTGCGCGACATCAAGGAACAGGATGTCTACATGGGCGATATGCCGCTCATGACCGACAACGGTACCTTCATCATCAATGGCACGGAACGTGTTATTGTTTCCCAGATGCATCGCAGCCCGGGTGTCTTTTTTGACCATGACCGGGGCAAGACGCATTCCAGCGGCAAGTATCTGTTTGCCGCGCGCGTCATTCCGTATCGTGGTTCCTGGCTTGATTTTGAATTCGACGCCAAGGACATTTGCTATGTCCGCATTGACCGCAAGCGCAAGCTGCCGGTCACTACGCTGCTTTACGCGCTGGATAGCGCGGCCACTGAAATGCGGCGTGCCGAGCGTGGCGGGCAGATGGAATTGAGTGAAATCCGTGGCATGGATGCCCAGGAAATCCTGAATTCCTTCTATGGTCAGGTGGTGTTTGCGCGCGGCCCCAAGGGTTGGTCGCGCACTTTTGATCCCGATTCCTTCCGCGGCGTGAAGCTCGCGGAAGCGCTGGTGGATGCGCGTACTGGCGAAGTGGTTGCCGAAAAGGAAGCGAAGCTGACGCCGCGCCTGGCGCGCAAGATCGCCGAAGCCGGCACGACGGAAGTGCTGGTGAGCCGCGCTGAATTGCTCGGACGCTTTGTGGCAGAAGACCTGGTGAATATGGAAACCGGGGAAATCTGGGCCGAAGCCGGTGATGAACTGACTGAGCCGAAGCTGAACCTGATCGAGGAGATTGGGCTCAATCGCCTGCCAACGCTTGCCGTTGATCAGGCGGTTGGCCCCTGGATGCGCAACACGCTCGCGGTAGACAAGAATTCCAACCGCGACGAAGCGCTGATGGATATTTATCGCGTGATGCGTCCGGGTGAACCACCGACGCCGGACACGGCTGAGGCGCTGTTCCGCGGCCTGTTCTTCGACATGGAACGCTATGATCTTTCCACGGTCGGGCGCGTGAAGATGAATATGCGCCTTGGCTTTTCGCTGGAAGAAGTGCCTGATTATGTGCGCATCCTGCGCAAGCAGGATATTGTGGCGACACTGCGCGTGCTGCTCGACCTGAAGGATGGGCGCGGGCAGATTGATGATATTGATAACCTCGGCAATCGTCGGGTGCGGTCGGTTGGCGAATTGATGGAAAATCAATATCGCGTTGGTTTGCTGCGCATGGAACGCGCGATCAAGGAACGCATGGGTTCGGTGGATATTGACACCGTCATGCCACATGACCTGATCAATGCGAAGCCGGCGGCAGCGGCTGTGCGGGAATTCTTTGGTTCCTCTCAGCTATCGCAGTTCATGGACCAGACCAACCCGCTTTCTGAAGTGACGCATAAGCGCCGCCTTTCGGCGCTTGGCCCGGGTGGTCTGACGCGTGAACGTGCGGGCTTTGAAGTGCGCGATGTGCATCCGACGCATTACGGGCGCATCTGCCCGATTGAAACGCCGGAAGGCCCGAATATCGGCCTGATCAATTCACTTGCGACCTTTGCCAAGGTGAACAAGTACGGCTTTATTGAAACGCCGTATCGGCTGGTGAAGGATGGGCAGATTGTGGGCGATTCCCGCTATTTGTCCGCCATGGAAGAAGAGCGTCTGATTGTCGCGCAAGCGGATGCCAATGTGGATGGCGATGGCCGCTTCAAGGATGAATTGGTCTCTGTCCGTCAGGGGGGCGATTTCCGACTGGTGAAGCCGGAAGAAGTAACGGCGATTGACGTCTCTCCCAAGCAGCTTGTGTCGGTTGCGGCGGCGCTGATCCCCTTCCTTGAAAACGATGACGCGAACCGCGCGCTGATGGGTTCCAACATGCAGCGTCAGGCGGTGCCGCTGATCCGCGCCGATGCGCCGCTGGTCGGCACCGGCATGGAAGCTGCGGTGGCGCGTGATTCTGGCGCTACGATTATCGCCCGGCGTGATGGCGTGGTGGATTCGATTGACGGTGCGCGCATTGTGGTGCGCGCTACCTCAGCCGATGGTACGACCAGCGGCGTTGATATCTATCGGCTCCGCAAATACATGCGTTCCAACCAATCCACCTGCATCAATCAGCGCCCGCTGGTGAGGGTTGGTGATGTGGTGAAGATGGGTGACATCATCGCCGATGGCCCTTCCACCGAGCTTGGCGAATTGGCGCTGGGGCGCAATGTGCTGTGTGCCTTCATGCCCTGGAATGGCTATAACTTTGAAGATTCGATCCTGATCAGCGAACGCATCGCGCGCGATGATGTGTTCACCTCGATCCATATCGAAGAATTTGAGGTGATGGCGCGCGACACGAAGCTTGGCCAGGAAGAAATCACCCGCGACATTCCGAATGTGGGCGAAGAAGCGCTGCGCAATCTGGATGAAGCCGGCATTGTCTATATCGGTGCCGAAGTGAATCCAGGCGATATTCTGGTCGGCAAAGTAACGCCCAAGGGTGAAAGCCCGATGACGCCGGAAGAAAAGCTGCTTCGCGCCATCTTCGGCGAAAAGGCTTCCGATGTGCGCGACACATCGCTGAAGCTGCCGCCGGGTGTGGCTGGGACCATTGTGGATGTCCGCGTCTTCTCCCGCCGGGGGATCGACAAGGATGAGCGCGCCATGGCGATTGATCGTTCGGAAATTGAACGCTTGGCCAAGGACCGCGACGATGAAAAGGCAATCCAGGAGCGTTCTTTCTATTCGCGCTTGCGTGAACGTCTGCTGAACCGCAAGGCGACTGGCGGTTTCAAGCAGATCAAATCTGGCACGGTGATCACCGATGAAGTGCTGGATGAATTCGCCAAGGCGACATGGCGGCAAATTTCGGTCGCGGATGATGCCGCGATGGCGGAGATTGAAGCCATGAAGCGCGAATTCGATGCCGCGATTGAAAAGCTGCAAAAGCGTTTCGAGAGCAAGGTCGAAAAAGTGCAGCGTGGCGACGAATTGCCGCCGGGCGTGATGAAGATGGTGAAGGTCTTCATTGCGGTGAAGCGCAAGCTTCAGCCGGGTGACAAGATGGCCGGCCGCCATGGGAATAAGGGTGTGGTCAGCCGCGTTGTTCCGGTTGAAGACATGCCCTTCCTGGAAGATGGCACTTCGGTGGACTTGGTGCTGAACCCACTTGGCGTGCCTTCGCGCATGAATGTGGGGCAGATCCTGGAAACCCATTTGGGTTGGGCCTGCGCCAATCTTGGCCGTCAGGTTGGCGAATTGGTGGATGAATACCGCCATCGCAGCGCGCGCCGCAGTGAATTGGAAGCCAAGCTGAAGGATATCTATGGTGAAGAAGTCTTCACCCGCGATATCGCGCCTATGGCCGATGATGAATTGGTGGAGCTTTGCGAGAACCTGAAAAAGGGCATCCCGATTGCGACTCCGGTGTTCGATGGCGCGCGCATGGCCGATATTGAAGACATGCTGGTCAAGGCTGGGCTTGATACCTCGGGCCAGGTTTGGCTGCATGATGGCCGTTCGGGTGAGCGTTTTGAGCGCAAGGTGACGGTTGGCTATATTTATATGCTGAAGCTGCATCACCTGGTGGATGACAAGATCCATGCGCGCTCCATCGGGCCTTACAGCCTGGTCACCCAGCAGCCGCTGGGTGGTAAGGCGCAGTTCGGTGGCCAGCGCTTCGGCGAAATGGAAGTCTGGGCGCTGGAAGCCTATGGCGCTGCCTATACACTGCAGGAAATGCTCACCGTTAAATCGGACGATGTTTCGGGCCGTACTAAGGTCTATGAAGCCATCGTGCGCGATCAGGACAGTTTTGAGGCTGGTATTCCAGAATCCTTCAACGTGTTGGTGAAGGAACTGAAATCGCTTGGTCTCAATGTTGATCTGGAAAACCGCCCGGTCTGATGGATCAGCTTAGTCTTATTCTCTCACCGCTCAGCCGCCACGAAGCCTTCGTGGCGGCGGCCCCGCTCAAGAGGTTGGCCGCATGAACGAGCTTATGAAAATCCTGGGTCAGACGGGTCAGGCCGTCACCTTTGACCAGATCAAGATCACCATGGCGAGCCCGGAGCAGATTCGCTCCTGGTCCTATGGCGAGATCAAGAAGCCGGAAACCATCAATTACCGCACCTTCAAGCCGGAGCGGGATGGGCTTTTCTGTGCTCGGATCTTTGGCCCTATCAAGGATTATGAGTGCCTTTGCGGCAAGTATAAGCGGATGAAGTTCCGCGGTATCATTTGCGAAAAATGCGGCGTGGAAGTGACGTTGGCCAAGGTGCGGCGTGAACGCATGGGCCATATCGAACTGGCTAGCCCCGTGGCGCATATCTGGTTCCTGAAGTCCCTGCCGTCGCGCGTTGGGCTGATGGTGGATATGACTCTGAAGGAGCTGGAGAAGGTTTTGTACTTCGAAAGCTATGTGGTGCTGGAACCGGGCCTCACGGACCTCAAGATGCGTCAGTTGCTGAACGAAGATCAGTACCAGGCGAAGCTGGATGAATTCGGTGAGGATTCCTTCAGCGTCGGCATTGGCGCGGAAGCCGTGAAGCAGATGCTTGGCGGGATCGAGCTTAAGAAGGAAGCGGTGACGCTGCGCGCGGACCTGAAGGACGCGACATCGGAAGCTAAGCGCAAAAAGCTGGTGAAGCGGCTGAAGCTGATGGAAGCTTTCGCGGAATCAGGCGCGCATCCGCAATGGATGATCCTGGATGTGGTGCCGGTCATTCCGCCGGAACTCCGCCCGCTGGTGCCGCTGGATGGTGGGCGGTTTGCGACTTCTGACCTGAACGACTTGTATCGCCGCGTCATCAACCGCAATAACCGTCTGAAGCGGCTGATCGAATTGCGCGCGCCGGATATCATTGTGCGCAATGAAAAGCGCATGCTGCAAGAATCAGTGGATGCGTTGTTCGACAATGGCAGGCGTGGTCGCGCCATTACGGGGGCGAATAAGCGCCCGCTGAAGTCGCTTTCCGATATGCTGAAGGGCAAGCAGGGGCGCTTCCGCCAGAACCTTCTTGGTAAGCGCGTCGATTATTCGGGGCGTTCGGTAATTGTGGTGGGGCCGGAATTGAAGCTCCATCAATGCGGCTTGCCGAAGAAGATGGCGTTGGAACTGTTTAAGCCCTTCATCTATTCGAAGCTCGAAAAATACGGTCATGCCACTACCATCAAGGCCGCGAAGCGGATGGTGGAAAAGGAACGTCCCGAAGTTTGG
>JBILPX010000024.1:0-17230 GCA_044373565.1 Roseomonas sp. | reverse complement strand
GCCAGCGCGGCCCGGACAGGTGCATGAGGGCGAAGCCATGGCCTGGATACCGGGCGGCACCTTCATGATGGGTTCGGAACAACATTACCCGGAAGAAAGGCCCTGCCACAGCGCGAAAGTTGCGGGGTTTTGGATGGACCTGACCACGGTGACCAACCGGGAATTCGCCCGTTTTGTCGCGGCCACTGGGCATAAGACCATCGCCGAACGCCCGCTTGACCCCACGCTTTATCCTGGTGCTCCCGCCCATATGCTGGCGCCCGGCGCGCTGGTTTTCCGCATGACGGATGGCCCGGTGGATACGCGCGATATCCGCCATTGGTGGCATTGGACCAAGGGCGCCTGCTGGCACGCGCCGGAAGGGACAGGCAGCGATATTGCAGGCCGGGAAGATCACCCGGTGGTGCATGTCGGCTTTGAAGACGCTGCCGCTTATGCTGCCTGGGCCGGCAAGGAATTGCCCACGGAAGCGGAATGGGAATTTGCCGCGCGCGGTGGGTTGGAAGATGCTGAATTCGCCTGGGGCGATGAATTGGCGCCGGGTGGTGTGCATCTGGCCAATACCTGGCAGGGCCCCTTCCCCTGGCGCAATTTTGAGGCCGATGGCTTCACCGGCACCTGCCCGGTGCAGAGCTTTCCGCCCAATGGCTACGGGCTTCATGAAGTTTGCGGCAATGTCTGGGAATGGACCGTGGATTGGTGGAGCGCGCAGCACGCCGCCGATCCGGAAAGTCCCTGCTGCGTTGCCGAAAATCCGCGCGGGCCGGGCAGGGAGGCTTCCTTCGATCCCCTTCAGCCCGCCATTCGCATTCCGCGCAAGGTCGTGAAGGGCGGTTCCTTCCTTTGCGCGCCATCCTATTGCAGACGCTATCGGCCCGCCGCGCGTCACGCACAAATGGTGGATACAGGCATGAGCCATATCGGCTTTCGCTGCATCCGCCGCCCATAATCCAAACAACAGGAGAACAGATCACATGAGCCAAGATAATCAGCGCCCTTCGCGCCGAAATATGCTGCTGGGCGGGGCCGCAGGGCTTGCCGCTGGCGTTATGGGGGGCGTGCAGATGGCGCAGGCGCAGCAGCCAGCCGCCCCCGCGCGCCCGGCCGCCCCGCAAGGTCAGCCAAATATTCTGGTGATTTTCGGCGATGATATCGGCTGGTCCAATATCTCAGCCTACAACATGGGGATGATGGGCTATCGCACGCCCAATATTGACCGTATCGCCAAGGAAGGCGCGATCTTCACCGATGCCTATGGTGAGAATTCCTGCACCGCCGGGCGTTCCGCCTTCATCACCGGCCAAAGCCCTTTGCGTACGGGCCTTTCCAAGGTGGGCCTGCCCGGTGCGCCGGAAGGCATGCGCGCGGAAGACCCGACCATTGCCGTGCTGCTGAAGGCGATGGGCTACGCCACCGGTCAATTCGGCAAGAACCATCTGGGCGATCGTGATGAGCATTTGCCCACCATGCATGGCTTCGATGAGTTCTTCGGCTCGCTCTATCACCTGAATGCGGAAGATGAACCAGAAAATCCCGACTACCCGCGTGACCCGCGCTTTCGTGATCGCTTCGCGCCGCGTGGCGTTTTGAAGACCTGGGCCAATGCGGATGGCACGCAGCGGATCGAAAATACTGGCCCGCTGACCATGAAGCGCATGGAAACGGTAGATGAGGAATTCCTGGCCGCGTCACTGGATTTTATTGATCGACAGCACCGTGCCAATAAGCCCTTCTTCACCTGGTTCAATTCCACGCGCATGCATATCTGGACGCGGCTGAAGGCAGAAAGCCAGGGCAAGACCGGGCTTGGCGTTTATCCTGATGGCATGGTGGAACATGATGGCCATGTCGGCCAATTGCTGAAGAAGCTTGATGATCTTGGCATTACGCAGAACACTATCGTCATCTACAGCACCGACAACGGCGCTGAGGTGATGACCTGGCCCGATGGCGGCGCCACACCTTTCCGTGGTGAAAAGGCGACTGCCTGGGAAGGCGGCTTCCGCGTACCCAGCATGATCCGTTGGCCTGGCCGCATTCAGCCCGGCCAGGTGCTGAACGATATCTTCTCTCATCAGGATTGGTTGCCCACCTTGGTGGCTGCCGCCGGTGAGCCGCAAATTAAGGAGAAATTACTGGCGGGCCATCGGTCGGGGCAGCGCGATTATAAGGTGCATTTGGATGGCTATAACCAATTGCCACTGCTGACCGGCACCGGCCCTGGCGCGCGGCGGGAAATGTTCTACTTCACGGATGATGGTGATTTGGCAGCGCTCCGCTACGATCACTGGAAGCTGCATTTCATGATCCAGGAACATCATGGGCTTGAGGTATGGGAACGCTCCTTCACGCCGCTCCGCCTGCCCATGCTGTTCAATCTGCGCGCTGATCCGTTTGAACGGGCGACAGAATCCATGAATTATGCTCGCTGGCGGGTGGAACGCGCCTTCGCCTTGGTGCCGGCACAGGCCTATGTCGGCAAGTTCCTTGAAAGCTTCAAGGATTTCCCGCCGCGGCAGCGGCCGGGCAGCTTCAGCCTGGGCGATGCGATGGAAAGGCTGCGGCGCGGTTCGGCTAATTAAGTCGGCACAAGACGCTGCGCCATGGGTTTCTCATGGCGCGGCGCATTCCCATGAATTGGCAGGAAAAGACTCGAGGTCGATAAGATGATTCAGCACCTCCCGAAAACATTGCCTTGCGGGCATCAGAAAGCGACTTCTGCGCGTCTTTTGCCCGCGCTACTTTTGTTACAGCTTTCGGCCCTTATCCTGCCAGCACAGGCGCAAACCGTGCCGCGTGCGGAACCAGGGTGGCAGTTTTCCGTAACGCCCTATGCCTGGGTGCCATCCATTGATGGCACGCTGCGCTATCAGCTCCCAGGCCAGCCGGGGTCGGGTTCCGCTGATGTCAGCAAGGATGGTTCCAGCCTCTTGGAAGCGCTCAATTTCGCGGCAATGATCGCCGCCGAAGCGCGCTATCAGCGTTATTCTGTAATGACAGATTTCATCTACCTGGATCTTGGCGGGTCAAGCAGCAAAGTCCGCGATGTGAACTTCGGTGGCGGCGGCAGTACTGGCGTTGGGGCCAATCTTGATCGCGGCACGGAATCTTCCTTGAGCGGCAGCCTATGGACCCTGATGGGTGGCTATACCGTCCTGCAAGGGGATTGGGGCCATGCAGACATCGTTGGCGGGTTTCGGCTGTTTTCGCTGAATGCGGAAACCAATATTCGCCTTGCCGGCGATGTGACGGCGCCGGGCGGTTCCGCCAGTTTCAACCGCAATGCGAAGCTGAGTGAAAGTGCCACCTTGTTCGATGGCGTCATCGGCATGCGTGGGCGCTTTGGTATCGGCAAAGGGTTTTATGCGCCCTATGCTTTCGATATCGGTGCGGGCAGTTCAACGCTCACTTGGCAGGCTTCCGCCGGGCTTGGGTACCAATTCAACTGGGGCGGTGTCGCGCTTGGGTATCGGCATCTGTCCTATGAGCAAGGCAGCAAGAATCTGGTGCAGGATTTATCCTTCAGCGGTCCGTTCCTGGCCTTGAATTTCACCTTTTGATTTGGCGATGCGTCACGCGCAGGGGAGAATGAGATGAAAACATCAATACCGCATCTTGGCCGACGCATATTCGGCATGATGATAGCAGCACTGCCAGCAGCGGCACTCGCGCAGGGCTCGGACCCGCTGCCTTCCTGGCGCGAAGGCCCGCGCAAGCGTGCGCTGCTTGATTTTGTCGCTTCCGTCACACGCGAAGGGAGCGCGGGATATGTCCCGCCCGCTGAGCGCATTGCTGTGTTTGACAATGATGGCGCGCTTTGGGTGGAACAGCCGGCCTATCCGCAGCTTATCTTTATGCTGGATCGTATCCGCACCCTGGCGCCGCAACACCCCGCCTGGCAGCAGGACGCGGTGTTTCGCGCGGCCATTGCGGGCGATATGCATGGCGCCATGGCGGGTGGCAGTGAAGGGCTAATGCGTCTGGGCGGCGCTGCCATGGCCGGCAATTCACCGGAGGACTTTCAGCGCATCGCCGCTGATTGGCTGAAGACCGCGCGGCACCCGAAATGGAACCGCCCCTATACTGCGTTGGTCTATCAGCCGATGCAGGAAGTGCTGCGTTTCTTGCGTGCTTCGGGCTTCACCAATTTCATCGTCTCGGGCGGCGGCATTGAATTCGTGCGCGCCTTTGCGGAGGAAACCTACGGCATCCCGCCGCATCATGTAGTGGGGTCAAGCTTTGCGCTGACGGTTGGTGAGGATGCCGGGCAGCTTCAACTGCGCCGCGAACGCAGCGTGGATTTCATTGATGATGGCCCGGGCAAGCCGATTGGCATTGCGCGCCACATTGGCCGACGCCCGATTGCGGCCTTTGGCAATTCGGATGGCGATTTTGAAATGCTGCGCTACACCACGGAAGGGTCAGGCCTGCGCTTCGGCATGATCATTCGCCATGATGATGCGGAACGTGAATTCGCCTATGACCGCGAAAGCCATATTGGTCGCTTGGCGCGCGCTTTGGATGCCGCGCCCGCGCGTGGTTGGCATGTGGTGTCCATGCGGGAAGATTGGGCGCGGGTGTTTCCGTGAAAGGTCCAACCCTCAAAACCGCCTAAGCAGCCGATCAATATAGTCCAACTCCACCGGCGTGCGCTCACGTTCCGCGCCGCGGCGGCGGAGTTCCTGCTGCAATTGATGCGACCGCAGGCGTTCCGCTTCGCCCGGCACCAAAGTATCGCCGGCATTATCCTGGGCTGAACCGCCAGTTTCGCGGCGGTCTCGCCCCAGCGGGTCACGGCCTTCGCCAAGCTGGTTTTCCTGGCCCTGCCCTTCGCCGCCTTGCTGGCCGCCGGCCACTCCCTGGCCCTCGCCCTCACCTTCGCCTTCACCTTCGCCAGGTTGCGGCGGGCCGAATTGGCGCTGCATGCGTTGCGACATTTGTCGCCCGCCTTCCGTCAGCGCGCGGATCGCCTGTTGCTGCGCGCCGCGCGGGTCCCGCCCTTCACCGAGTGCCTCCGCCGCATCACGCATGGCGCGATCCGCCTCGCCCAAGGGCGCGGGCACATCACCGGTCAATTCGCCCACTTGCTGCATCAATTCACCCAGCGCGCGGCGCAGCGCGCGTTGCGTGCGCGCATCCCGCGCGGCTTCTTCACGCGCTTCGGGCGTTTGCGGGCGGGGTGGCGGTGGCCGGCGCGCATCATTCCGCGTATTTTCCTGCTCTCCACTGCGGCGATGCGCGCGGTCGAGCATTTCCGCTTCCCGACGCACCATATCCTGCAAAGCGCCCATTTGCTGCTGGCCGCGCTGGCGTTGTTGGCGTTGACGATCCTCGGCCCGGCTCGTGCGGCCTTCTTCCAGGGCTTGCAGCATTTCCTCAAGCTCGGCCATTTCGCGTTCGGCATCTTCCTGCCGGCCATCACGCGTGGCGTCTTCCAGGCGGCGGGTGCGGCGTTCCAATTCCCGACGATCAAAAACGCGCTGCTGCGGGTCATAGGCCAGCGCTTCATTGTTCTCGCGCTGCATACGTTCGGCGAGGGCTTCCAGATGGCGGCGAATGGCTTCGCGTAATTCCTGAATGCGGCGCTGCAGTTCAGCGCGCTCCTCAGGGCTGCGTTCAGCACCCTCTCGGCGGGCTTCTTCCAAAGCTTCGCGCAGGGCTTCACGCGCCTGTGCCAAAGCGCGGGCGCTGCGGTCCGTGCGGCCTTCTTCCAAGGCCACCGCGATATCCCAAAGGATTTGCTGCACTTCGGGCACGGCTTCATCACGCCTATCGCGCATCAGCCGATGCCGGGCAGAACGCAGCGTCAGGTACATGCCCGTATCATGTTCGAAGGCTTCGGGCGCATTGCTGATGCGGTCCAATTCGCGCCGCGCCGGTTCTCGTGCGCTGGGGTCAAGAGACAGCGCGCGCCGCAGCGCGATCAATTGCTGCGCGACGGGATGCGAAAAGCGCCGTTCCGGCAGGACCAGAAACGCGCCTTCGGATTTGCCTTCCTGTTCCGCGCCATCACGCGCAAAAAGCCGTGCTTCCACTTCCAACCCGGCCCAAGGATGCGCCGAGAAATCATGCTGCGCCGCCCCCTGCGCCTGGCGCGGCGCGCCACCGGGCAAGGGCATGTCCTGCGTCACCGGCGGGGCAGATGGCCTTTGCTTCAGCCGCAATTCAACCCGCAGCGCCACCAAGCCCCAATCATCCTCTGCCTTCCAAGGCATGCGCAGCCCCAGCCCCCGACCCGCGCGTGCGGGAGAGGGATCCCATGTGACGACGGGTGGTGCATCGGGGGTCAAGGTCAGCGCCCATTGCGCCACATCGCGCCCATCGCGCTTCAGCACCAAGGCGCCGCCTTCGGTCAAAGGCAGTTCCAGCGCATGGCTTTGCGCATCCATGCGCGCAAAAGCATGGGCCGCACCGCCCAGGCGCAATTCCGGCGGATTGGCGCTGCCTGAGAATACCATATGCAGCCGGCTACCCGCCGGCACCGCCACCGCGCCGCCTTCAGCCTTCAGGAATTGCGGCGGCGCGCCAGTATAGGCGGGCGGCGTCACCCAGGCTTCAAATCGCGCCGCCAAGGCCGTTGGCGCGGAAGCGGGTTCGGCGAATGGGGGCAAGAGCGCGGCGAGCAGCCGTTCCGGCGCTTCCCGCCCTGCCATGCCAAGGCTGGCCACCAAAGCGACCAGCACGGCGGCGCGCAAGGCGCGCGGGTCTCGCGCTGCCAGACCCGGGGAAGGGCGCGCCACGCTCAGCCGCCCAAGCTGCCCCACCGCGCGGTCCCGATGCGCCTGCCACAGCGCCTGCGCCATGGGGTCATCCCCCGCGGGGCGATCCGCCAACACGGCGAGCGGGCGATGGGCCAGGCCAGAATCGCGTTCCAGCCGCCGCGCTGCGGCATCCGCTGCCGGCGCCCGCAGCCCCTGCGCAGCGCGATAGCCCAGATAGCCAAGCGTGGCGGCAAAACCGATCAGGATCAGCAAATGCAAAGCGGGCGGCAGGGCGGGCAGCAGCCCGGTAAAGGCCAGCACTAAAAAGGCACCGAGCACACCAAGCGGTGGCCAAAGCGCCCGCCAGGCGCCTTCCCACCAAAGTGCCAGCCGAGAAAGCCCAAGCTTCAAGCCCAAGGCCGCAAGGCCCCGGTCTTCAGGCGGCGCTTTCCCCGGCGTTTCGCTCATTCCATCAGCCACTCCGGCACGCGCTGGCCGGCATGCAAAGCCTCATAGGATTGCCTATCCCGCACCACGGCGAAGCGCGCGCCATCCACCAAAACCTCGGCCGCCAGGGGGCGTGCGTTATAGGTGGAAGACATGGTGGCGCCATAAGCCCCGGTATCGAGCAAGGCGACCAAGGCGCCGGGCGGCAAATCCGGCAAAGCGCGGTCACGCGTGAAGCAATCGCTGCTTTCGCAGATGGGACCAACCACATCAGCCGGCGTAAGTGGCGCGACCAAAGCGGATGGCGAGACCGGCAGAATGCCATGCCAGGAATCATACATGGCTGGGCGCAGCAGGTCATTCATGGCCGCATCCAGCACCACAAAGCGCCGCGCCGCGCCCTGCTTTTGCAGAATCACACGCGACAGCAACACCCCCGCCGGCCCGGCAATCCAGCGCCCCGGTTCCAGCATGACAGGCAGCCCAAGCGCGCCGAGTTCCGCCTTGATCGCCCCGGCCAAGGCCGCCGGCGCGGGCGCGATTTCATCGCGATAGGCAATGCCAAGCCCTCCGCCGCAATCCACGCGCTCAATCGGCAAGCCTTGCGCGCGAATGGCGCGGACCAATTCCGCCAAGCGCGCATAGGCAGCGCGATAGGCGCCCATGCCCACGGTGATCTGGCTGCCGATATGCGTTGCAATCCCAATCGGGCGAATGCCGGGCAGCTTTGCCATGCGCGCGTAAAGTGCCAAAGCGTCATCATAAGCGACGCCGAATTTGTTTTCGCTGCGGCCAGTGGTGATCTTGGCGTGGGTCTTTGCATCCACATCCGGATTGACGCGAATGGCCACCGGCGCGATGCGCCCCATGCCAGCGGCGATGGCGGAAATCATATCGATTTCCTCAATGCTTTCGGCATTGATCTGCATGATGCCTTCCGCGAGCGCCAGGCGGATTTCGCGTTCGGATTTACCGACGCCGGAAAAGACAATGGTGCTGGCGGGAATGCCGGCAAGCAGCGCGCTGCGCAATTCGCCTTCACTCACCACATCAGCGCCAAGCCCTTCGCGGCCAAGAAGCGCCAGCACCGCAAGATTATCATTGGCCTTGGTGGCGAAATGCACCGTCGCCGTTAGCCCCGCATCGGCCAGGGCTGAACGCAGCGCCCGCGCACGGCGGCGCAAGGTGCCGGCGGAATAGACCCAGGTGGGGGAGCCCACCACTTCGGCGATGCGCTTAAGCGGCACATCTTCCATCACCAGCCCATCATGGGCATGGCGCGTCAGTTGCGGGCGCTGCGCGAGCAATTCCGCGAAGCTGGGATCAGAGCCCGGATCAAGGGCGGGAGCAGGAGCAGCCATCCCCCTATTGTCGTGATACAAGCCGATTATCGCAAGCGGGAAAGCGCCTGATTAGCGATTTGGGTATTGCCGAGGGTGGGTGACTTCCTCGGCGGGGCCGGGCGGGCGCACCGGCCCCATGCGGCCGCAAGCAGAGGCCAGGAAGGCCACCGCCAGCAGCAGCAATAGGGACCGCGCGCAAAACCTCATGCCAGCTTCGCCTTCCATTCGGCGGCCATGGCGGCGACATTGGCCGGTGCCGTGCCGCCATAGGATGTGCGTGACCGGACAGAGGCTTGAACCGTCAGCACATCAAACACGCCCTGGGTGATGCGCGGTTCCACCGCCTGCATTTCCGCAAGCGTCAGGCCGGAAAGATCAACGCCGCGCGCTTCGGCCTTGGCCACCAGCGTGCCGGTGACGTGATGGGCGTCTCGGAAGGGCATCTTCAGGCTGCGCACCAGCCAATCCGCCAGATCGGTGGCGGTCGAAAACCCTGCCCCGGCGGCAGCGGCCAGGCGTTCCGTCTGCGGCTTCATATCCCGTACCATGCCGGCAGTGGCGGCGAGCGACAGGGTCAGGGTTTCGGCGGCATCGAAAATGCCTTCCTTGTCTTCCTGCATATCCTTGAAATAGGTCAGCGCCAGGCCCTTCATGACCGTCATCAGCCCCATCAGCGCGCCGATCACACGGCCCGTCTTGCCGCGCACCAATTCCGCCGCATCCGGATTGCGCTTTTGCGGCATGATGGAACTACCCGTGGTGAAGGCGTCAGAAAGCTTCACAAAGCCGAAATAGGGGTTTGTCCAGATCACGATTTCTTCCGCGAGGCGGGACAAATGCGTGTTGCACATGGCGCAGCAGAACAGGAATTCGGCGGCGAAATCGCGCGAGGCCACCGCATCCAGGCTGTTCCTCATGGGCCGATCAAAGCCCAAAGCCTTGGCAGTCATGTGCCGGTCAATGGCGAAGCCTGTGCCTGCCAACGCCGCCGCACCCAGCGGGCTTTCATTCAAGCGTGTCCGACAATCCGCCAGCCGCGACAAATCACGAGACAGCATTTCAACATAGGCCAGCATGTGATGGCCGAAAGTAACAGGCTGCGCCGGCTGCAAATGGGTGAAGCCGGGCATCACGCTGCCGGCATGTTCTTCGGCGCGGGCGACCAAGGCGCGCATCACATCTGTGATCTGGCCAGACAGCCCATCAATCGCATCACGCACCCAAAGCCGGACATCCAAAGCCACCTGGTCATTGCGGGAACGGCCCGTGTGCAGGCGCTTGCCGGCTTCCCCGATGGTTTCCGTCAGCCGCGCTTCGATATTCATGTGAATATCTTCAAGCGCGTCATCAAAGGGGAAATCGCCGGCTTCAATGCGCGCCGCGATTTTTCCAAGGCCGGTGCGGATTGCGGCCTCGTCTTCTGCTGTGATGATGCCTACATGCACCAACATGGCGGCATGGGCTAGGCTGCCTTGGATATCCTGGCGCCACATCTTGCGGTCAAACCCGATCGAGGCATTGATGGCGGCCATGATGGCCGAGGGGCCTTCGGCGAAACGTCCGCCCCATTGCTGGTTCGCGCTGCTGCTGCTCATGCGAAGGGAGTGTCTTTCGTGCCTGTTTTGAACCGCCGTTCCGCGATGATCTGCGCCCCGGCCTTGCTTGGCGCGACCCTACTCGCGCCCGGTCTGTCGCGGCAAGGGTGGGCGGCGAAAGGGCTTGAGAAATTGCGGGAGGCCGCCACCCCCGCGCCGGCGGCGGCCATTACCTTCACTGACGCGGATGGCAAGGAAACCACGCTGGCGGATTTCGCCGGGCAGGGGCTGGTGATCAATCTATGGGCCACCTGGTGCCCGCCCTGTGTCGCGGAAATGCCCGCGCTAGACCGCCTGCAAGCCATGTTGCGGGCAGAACGCATCACCGTGCTGGCGCTTTCTTCGGACCGCGGCGGGCGGGCGCAGGTGGAACCCTTCTATCAGCGGCTGGGGTTGAAAGAACTCGCCATCTGGCTGGACCCACGCGGCGTGGCAGGGCGTGCCTTGGGGGCAAGGGGCCTGCCGACCACGGTGATTATTGACCGCGCAGGGCGGGAAGTGGCGCGGCTGGAAGGCGAAGCGGCCTGGGATGCGCCGGAATTGGTGGCGGCGGTCAGGCGGCTGGTGGGCGCACCCTGACCCTAACAATCAGTTCGTCGGCACGCTCGGCAGCGTGGGCAGAGTAGGCGTCGCTGGGGCCGTAATAGGCGCCGGGCCATCCAGGATGGAGCGGTTTTGCTGCGACGCGCCCTTGGTCAGCAGGGCCAGGGTCAGCGCCAGGGCAAAGAAGGCCGCGCCCAGGATGGCGGTGGAACGCGTCAGCAAATTGGCAGTGCCGCGCCCGCCCATGAAGGACCCCATGCCCTGGGAAGAGCCCACCCCAAGCCCACCGCCCTCACTCCGCTGGAGCAGGACCACGCCAATCAGCGCGAGGGTGACGAAAAGATGCAGGACGAGAAGGACGGTAATCATGGTGGCGCGCTTTTAGCCGAGGCCGCCGCGCCCGGCTAGCCCCGAATCTGGGCTGCCACAAACAAGTAAGCGCCAGACCCTGGACCAGCGCGCTCCCCTTCGCCATTGTGAAAGGTGGGAAAAGACAGCAAAGGTTCCTCATGGATAGCATCTTCTTCGGCCGCCGCGCGCTTCTGGCCGGTGGGGCTGGGCTGGCGGCCGCGGCGACAGGGCGCGGCGCGGCGGCGCAGGGTGCGCCGATCCGCATTGGGGAGCTGAATTCCTATGGCCGCATGGCGGCCTTCTGCATCCCCTATCGCAACGCCATCCAAATGGCCGCGGAACAGATCAATGCCGCCGGCGGGGTCATGGGCGGGCGGCGGCTGGAATTCGTCTTCCGCGATGATGGCTCCACACCTGGTGATGCAGTGCGCGTGGCGGAGGAATTGCTGACGCGGGAAAATGTCGCCTTCATCGCCGGCACATTCCTTTCCAATGTCGGGCTGGCGGTGGCTGATTTCGCCAATCAGCGCAAACGGCTGTTCTTCGCGACCGAACCGCTGAGTGATGCGCTGACCATGGCACAGGGCAATCGCTATACGTGGCGGCTGCGCCCTTCCACCTTCATGCAGACGCGCATGCTGGTGGAAGCCGCACGCGGCAAAACGCAAAAGCGCTGGGCGATTGTGGCGCCGAATTATGAATACGGCCAATCGGCGGCGGCGAATTTCAAGCGGTTGATCGCCAGTGCCATTCCGGGGGCTGAGATTATCGCCGAACAATACCCAGCCCTTGGCCGCGTGGATGCGGGCGCCACCGTGGGCGCTTTGGCCCAGGCACGCCCTGATGCGATTTTCAATGTGCTGTTTGGCCCGGACCTGACGGCCTTTGTGCGTGAAGGCAATACGCGCGGCTTGTTCGAACGCCGCTTCGTGCTTTCTCTGCTGACCGGCGAGCCGGAATACATGATCCCGCTTGGCGATGAAACGCCGGAAGGTTGGGTGGTGACGGGCTATCCTTGGGAACAGGTGGAAGGCAATGAACATCGCGCCTTTATTGAAGCCTATCGTGCGCGCTTCAATGACACGCCGCGCAAGGGCAGCCTGCTTGGTTATGTGACGGTGCAGGTGCTGGCCAATATGCTGAACCGCGCCAATAGCCTGGATAATGAGGTTTTGGTGGATACGCTGCGTGATCTGCGCAGCGATACCGTTGTAGGCAATGTGACCATGCGCGGCATTGATCAACAGGGCACAATGGGCACCTGGGTGGGTGAAACCACGCAGCGCAATGGCCAAGGCACCATGCGCAATGCGCGCTATGCCGATGGCGCCGATTACATGTTCCCTGAAGAAGAAGTGCGGGCCGCGCGCCGGGCTTGAGCGTGGAATTCAGCTTTATGCTGGTCCAGGCGCTTTCGGGCCTCGCCAGCGCATCATCCCTTTTCATCATCGCCTCGGGCCTTACGCTTGTTTTTGGCGTGACGCGGATTGTGAATTTCGCGCATGGGTCGTTTTATATGCTCGGCGCCTATGTGGCGGTGACGATCGTGCCTTGGCTGTTGCAGATTGAAAGATCACCGACACTTTTTTTTGCCGGCGTGCTGCTTTCCGCCTGCGTGGTGGGTGTGCTTGGCGTATTGATGGAAACCCTGCTGCTTCGGCGCATCTATAAAGTACCGGAGCTGTTTCAATTGCTGGCGACCTTCGGCGTGGTGCTGATGGTGCAGGATGCGGTGCTGAAAATCTGGGGGCCGCTTGATATCCCTGGACCTCGTGCGCCGGGACTGCGCCATGGTGTGATGATCTTGGATCAGCGCTTCCCGGCTTATGAGCTTTTCCTGATCGCCGCAGGGCCGGTGGTGCTCGGGCTTCTGTGGCTGCTGATGCACAAGACGCGCTTTGGCATTTTGCTGCGCGCTGCCACGCGGGACCGCGACATGGTGGGCGCGCTTGGCGTCAATCAGGCTTTGCTGTTTACCGGCACGCTGTTTCTGGGCGCCTTTCTGGCTGGGCTAGGTGGCGCCTTGCAGATCCCCCGTGTTTCGGCTTCCGCGCAGATGGATCTTTCCATCATCACTGAAGCCTTTGTGGTGACGGTGATTGGCGGCATGGGCTCCATTGGAGGCGCTTTCCTTGCCGCGTTGTTGATTGGGCAATTGCAGGCTTTTGGCGTGCTGATCTTCCCAAAGATCACGCTAGTGCTGGTGTTCCTGCTGATGGCGTTGGTGCTGGTGGTGAAGCCTTGGGGCTTGCTCGGCCGTCCAGAAAGCGCCGCAGGGCATAGCGCTTTGCCTGAAGGCATCATGCAGCCGCGCGGCTTTGCGGTGGCCGAGAAATTACTTTTGCTGCTGGCGGTGTTGGCGGCGGCTTCCGTGCCGATTTTTGGTGATACCTATACCATCAAGGTCGCGACCGAGGTATTGATCTTCGCGCTCGCGGCCTTTTCGCTGAATTTCCTGGTCGGCAATGGCGGCATCGTGAGCTTCGGCCATGCCGCTTATTTCGGCCTTGGCGCCTATGCGAGTGGGTTATTGGTAACGAAGCTCGGCATGCCAATGGAACCGGCGCTGATCGCAGCCCCTTTGGCGGGTGGATTTTTCGCGGCCTTGTTCGGGTTTTTTATTGTGCGCTTGCAGGGCATTTATCTGGCGATGCTGACGCTTGCTTTCGCGCAAATTGCCTATGCTGTCTGCTTTCAATGGGTGGAGGTCACGGGCGGCGATAACGGCATTGTTGGCGTTTGGCCTTCGACTTGGGCCGCATCGCGCAGCGCCTATCACTACATTGTGCTGGTGGCGGCAATGGCGGGCATTTTGGCGCTCCGCCACGTGATCTATGCGCCCTTTGGCGCGAGCCTGCGCGCCGCGCGAGATTCCGCGCAGCGCGCTGAGGCAATTGGGATTGATGTGCGGACCCATCGCTGGCTTGGCTTCACCATCGCCGGTGCCGCAGCAGGGCTGGCGGGTGGGCTATACGCGTTTTCGAAAGGCTCAATTGATCCGACTTTGCTCGGCATTCCCTTGTCAGTGGATTTTCTAGCGATGATTCTACTGGGGGGCATGCAAACCGTGATGGGGCCGGTGCTGGGGGCGGCGGCCTTCCACAGCATCAAGGATGTCTTTATGCCGCTCACGGATCATTGGCGCTTTCTGCTGGGGGCATCCATCATTGCGCTCGTGCTGATCTTTCCGCGCGGGCTTGGCGGGGCTTATGCAGCGCTGCGCGCGCGGCTTTCCGGTGGCGCGCCATGACGCTGTTGATTGTGGAAAATCTCAACAAGAATTTCGGCGGCGTGGTGGCGGCGCGGAATGTCAGTTTCTCGCTGGCGGCGGGGGAAATTCTCGCGATGATCGGCCCAAATGGCGCCGGCAAATCTACCAGCTTCAACATGGTGGGCGGGCAGCTGCGCCCCGATAGTGGGCGCGTGCTGTTGGCCGGGCAGGACATCACCGGCCTGCCGCCGCGCGCCATTTGCCGGTTGGGCGTTGGGCGCAGCTTTCAGGTGGCGCAGACTTTTCTTTCCATGTCAGTGCTGGAAAATCTGCAAATGGCGCTGATTGCCCATGCCGGCCGCACGCGCGATATGCTGGCCCGCAGCAGCGCGCTGTACCGTGATGAAGCGCTTGGCTTGCTCGATCAAGTTGGCATGGCGGAGGCAGCGGACCGGCCCATGGGGGCTCTGGCTTATGGCGATGTGAAGCGCGTGGAATTGGCAATCGCGCTTTCCGGCGCGCCGCGCCTGTTGCTGATGGATGAACCCACCGCCGGCATGGCGCCGGCTGAACGTGCCGCGCTGATGCGCCTGGTGGCTGGCATTGCGCGGCGCGCCGCCATTGGTGTGCTGTTCACCGAACACGATATGGATTCGGTTTTCGCCCATGCGGATCGCATCCTGGTGCTGGTGCGGGGCGAGATCATCGCCGCCGGCACGCCGGAAGAAGTGCGCGCCAATCCAGAAGTACAGCGTGTTTACCTCGGCACTTCCGGCCTGCGCGCCGCGTTGCGCGCCAGGGCTGCGGCGCATGACTGAAGCGATGCTGGAAGTAGAAGGCCTACGCGCCGGCTATGGCCCGGCGGAGATTCTATTCGGCGTTTCGCTACGCCTTGCGCGTGGAGAGGTTGCCGCGCTGATGGGCCGCAATGGCGCGGGCAAATCCACCACGCTCAAAGCCATTATGGGCCTGGTGCCACCGCGCGCCGGGCGCGTGCGCTTCGCGGGGCGCGACATTGCCGGGCTGGCGGCCTTTCGCATTGCGCGGCTTGGCTTGGGCTATGTGCCGGAGGATCGGCGCATCTTCACCGATCTGACGGTTGCCGAGAATCTGGAAGTCGGCCGCCGCCCGGCAGAAGGTCGCGATCCCTGGACTCCGGAGCGGTTGTTTGAGGTTTTTCCAAACCTGGCGTCCATGCGCCATCGCCGCGCTGCCGCCATGTCCGGCGGGGAACAGCAAATGCTGGCGATTGCGCGCACGCTGATGGGCAATCCAGCCGCCGTGTTGCTTGATGAACCATCCGAAGGCTTGGCCCCCGTCATTCTGGAATTGATGGCCGATGCTGTTCTGCGCATGAAGGGCGAAGGCATTGCCGTATTGCTTTCAGAACAGAATTTCGATTTCGCCGCGGCAGTGGCGGATCGCGCCTATGTCATTGAACGGGGCGAAATCCGCTATGATGGCAGCATGGCAGCGCTGGATGCTGATCCAGCGCTGCGCGCGCAACACCTTACGATCTAGGCAAATTCGCAAAAACCTCATCCACAGCAGTGCCGAAGCGTTCCACGATCATCTCCACATCCCGTGCATTCACGATGTAAGGCGGTGAGAGGATCACGTGATCGCCATGCTTGCCGTCAATCGTGCCACCCATCGGATAACACGCCAGACCATGCGCGAAGGCCACTTGCTTGATGCGTTCATTGACAGCCAGCGCGGGATCGAAAGTGGCTTTGCTCGCGCGGTCTTGCACGAATTCCACCGCCCAGAACAGGCCGCGCCCACGGATATCGCCGACATGGCGATGATTGCCGAGGCGTTCCACTAAGCCGCGTTCCAATAGCGCGCCCATGGCGCGCGTATTGGCGAGCAGGTTTTCTTCCGCGATCACTTCCTGCACCGCCAGAGCCGCTGCGCAAGCCACTGGATGCGCCTGATAGGTATGGCCATGCTTGAAAGTGCCTGTGCCGCGCTTCAAGGTTTCCACCACGCGCCCATGCACGAGAATGCCGCCAATCGGCTGGTAACCTCCACCGAGCCCCTTCGCGATCACCTGAATATCCGGTGAAACGCCTTCCTGTTCCCAGGCATGCAAGGTGCCGGTACGGCCCATGCCGGACATCACCTCATCCAGGATCAACAAAGCGCCATGGCGATCACACACCGCGCGCATGGCCTGGAAATAGCTAGGCAGGGCCGTGGCACAACCAAGCGTGGCACCCACCACGGTTTCCGCACAAAAGGCAATCACATTGCGCGGGCCAAGGCGCTGGAATTCCGCCTCAAGCTCCGCCGCCAGGCGCGCGACATAATCGGCATCGCTTTCATCATCACGCCGATCGCGATAGGCGAAGCAAGGGGAGACATGGCTGAAGGCGTCAGACAGGATCGGCGCATAAGGCGCACGCCGCGCAATATTGCCGCTGGCGGCGAGCGCACCCAGCGTATTGCCGTGATAGGATTGCCGCCGCGCGATGAAGCGCGTGCGCTGTGGTTCGCCCGCCTCCAGAAAATACTGCCGCGCGATTTTGAGGGCGGCTTCCATCCCCTCACTACCTGAGGAAACAAAATAGGCATGGGTCAGCCCGCCTGGCTTATGACCGACCAGCACTTCAGCGAGCTTTTCCGCGCTGCCCGCACTGAACAAGGCGGTATGGGCGTAGCAGAGGCGATCAATCTGCGCCTTCATCGCTGCCACCACATGCGGATGACCATGGCCGAGGCAGGCCACCGCCGCGCCGCCCGAGCCATCAATCACATCATGCCCGGTGGAATCGCGCAGCCAAATCCCCTGGCCGGAGACGGCAATGGGCGGGTCCTTCAACAGGTTGCGATGGACGATATGGGACATGGCGTGGGCTCCTTCGCTAATATCCTGCCGCGTTATGCGCCGCAGGGCTAGAAGCTAAATTCAAGGGGTCAGCAGCCCAACCACCGCGCCGGTCATGCAGCAAGCGATGGAAGCCGAAACCAGCGATGGCATGCCCAGCCGCAGAATATCCGCGCGCCGTTCCGGGCACATGCCGGCCATGCCCGCCA
>JBILPX010000236.1:0-5325 GCA_044373565.1 Roseomonas sp. | reverse complement strand
CTTATAGCCATCCGGGTCTTCGACGAAGGCGATCACGGTGGTGCCGAATTTCACCGGCCCCGGTTCGCGCGTGATCTTCACGCCAGCGGCGCGGAGCGTATCGCAGGTGGCGGTCACATTCGGCACGCCCACGGCCAGATGCCCGAAAGCAGAGCCGAGTTCGTATTTCTCGACCCCGTAATTATAGGTCAGTTCAATCACGCCAGCGCCGGTTTCCTCCCCAGCATAGCCCACAAAGACCAGCGTATATTTGCCATCCGGCACATCACGCCGGCGCAATTCCTTCATGCCGAGCAGCTTCGTGTAGAAATCAACGCTGCGGTCAAGATTGCCCACGCGCAGCATGGTATGCAGAAAACGGCCTTGGCTCATGCAGAATCTCCTTTGTTGTAGTCAGCGGGATCGAAGGCGAGCAGGAATATCCCCGCCGCTTCCGCCGCCGCGATGGTTGTTTCGCGTTCCAATAGAATGGTCCCGCCGGCCTGAAAGGCCAAGCCGCGCAGCCCTGCGGCAAGTGCGGAGTCTACTGTCTTCGGGCCAATAGTGGGCAGATCGGCCAGGGTGGATTGCGCGGGCTTGGGTGCCTTCACCAGAATGGGGGCAGGGCCTTCGCGTTTCAGCCCGCCCGCGCGCAGGATCAAGGCATCTGTGCCTTCAATGGCTTCCACGCCCAACACCAAGCCCTGCTGCACCACCACCGATTGCCCGACATCCACCGCGCCAATCGCGTGGCATACGGCAAGGCCGCGCGCGATATCGGCCCGCGCGATGTCATCCGGCATAGGCCCGGCCAGCAGGGCCGCCTGAGGCAGTAAGCCCGTCAGCAGCGCCTGCGCGCCCACTACTTCAAACCCTTCTTCGGCTAGAACCTTCATCACGGCGCGCAGGATAGAATCATCACCATTGAAGGCCGCGCGGCCAATGCGCCCAATCAATTTCATCGAAGCCGCATCGGGCCGGAGCGAAAGCAAAGAAGGCCGCGCCACTTTGCCTGCCAGCACCACTTCCCGCACGCCGTTCTGCTTCAGCCAAGACAGCATTTGCGCGGCTAAGCCCCAGCGCAAAGCCACATGGGATTGCCCGGCATAGGCCGCCGGATCACCATGGCCTTCAAGCACCACAACATGCACGGGCCGCCCCATGGCTGAAGCCGTCTGCACCACCCGAAGCGGCAGGGTGCCCCCGCCCGCGACTACGCCGAGAGGCTCAGGCATGGTCGCGGTCAGCGCTTATGCGCGCGAGAGCGTAGGTTGTTCATTCTACGTCATCATCCATATCATCGACCCCGCGCCCCGCCTTGCAGAGCCCGCGGCGAGAGGCATTGCGGATGAAATGCAGCACTTCCTGCACATTCTTGTCATCCGCGAACCTAAGCTCGGCTTCTTCAACCCGTTCACTCAAGACGCCGGGCTCACGAAAGATCAGGCGATAGGCGGCGCGCAGCGCATGGATTTCCGGACGCGAAAACCCGCGCCGCTTGAGCCCGATAAGGTTGAGACCGATCAGCCGCGCGCGATTGCCCATGGCGGAGCCATAGGGGATGACATCTGCCTCAATGCCGCTCATGCCGCCAATCATCGCCTGACGGCCGATGCGCACGAATTGATGAATGGCTGCGCCACCACCGACAAAAACTGTATCGGCGATTTCCACATGCCCACCAAGCATAGCGTTATTTGCCAGCAGCACGCGATCCGCCAGGTGGCAATCATGCGCAACATGCGCTCCCGCCATGATCAGGCAATCCGCACCAACGCGTGTGACGCCATCGCCACCGACACTGCCACGATGGATGGTGGCGTGTTCCCGGATTTGCGTGCGCGCGCCAATCTCACAGCGCGTCGGTTCATTCTTGTATTTCAAATCCTGCGGTGCCATGCCGATTGTGGCGAAGGGAAATACCTTCACGCCCGCACCAAGGCGCGTATGCCCATCCACGATCACATGCGCAATCAGTTCAACGCCATCTCCCAGCACCACATCTGGTCCAATGATGCAGCCAGGACCAATCTTGCAGCCCGTGCCGATTTTTGCGGAGGACGATACGGTGGCGGTCGTGTGAATTTCGGTCATGCTGAGCGGTCCAGGATCATGGCGGAATAAGTCGCTTCGGCTACCACCTTGCCATCCACCTTCGCCTCGGCGGAGAATTTCCAGATATTGCCGCGTTGGCGTTCCTTTTTGATATGCACGCGCATCTGATCGCCCGGTACCACAGGTTTGCGGAATTTCGCATTATCAATGGTCATGAAATAAACCAGTTTGCCAGCCGAATCAGGCCCCAAGGTTTCCACCACCAGCACCGCTGCCGTTTGTGCCATGCATTCAATGATCAACACGCCCGGCATCACCGGCATGGTCGGGAAATGGCCCTGAAAGAAATTCTCGTTGATGGAGACGTTCTTGATGCCGGTGCAGCTTTCATTCTTCACCATATCAACCACCCGATCCACCAACAGGAAGGGGTAGCGATGCGGGATCGCATGCATGATCTTGGCGATATCATAAATGCCAATATCGGTGGGTGTGGTGTTTTCCTCAGACATGTTCTTCAGCCCGCTTTTTCATTTCCCTTGGTCGCCGCCAGGCGGCGCAGTCGCGCGAATGCGCGCAAGGTTTCCCTTGCCGGCCAAGCCGGGCTTCCCACAACGTCCGTGCCTGCGGGGACATCATTCATGACCCCCGCCTGCGCGCCCACGCGCGCCTTTGCACCGATGCTGAGATGCCCCGCTACACCCGCCTGACCCGCAATTACGGCATAATCGCCAATATTGGCGGAGCCCGAAATACCCACCTGGGCGACAATCACGGCGCCGCGGCCAATGGTCACATTGTGGCCGACTTGCACCAGATTATCTATCCGTGCCCCTGGCCCGATCACCGTATCGCCACCCGCGCCGCGATCAATACAGCTACCCGCGCCGATTTCTGCCCCATCGCCAATGATCACGCGGCCAAGCTGCGGCATGGTGACATGCTTGCCATCAGCGGTGGTGATGAAGCCGAAACCCTCATTGCCTATACGTGCGCCCTGGTGCAGCACTACGCCTTCACCCGCGATGCAGTATTCCATGCTGGCATGGGCATGGATGCGCCCATGCGCGCCAAGCTTGCAGCCGGCGCCTATCGAGCTGTGATGCGCCAGAATGCAATGCGCACCAATTTCCGAGCCGGAACCAACATAAACGAAGGCGCCGATTTCGCAGCCTGAACCGATGATGGCATCCGGCGCTATCACGGCGCTTGGGTGGATGCCGGGGCTTGGCTGCACCGGCGGATGGAACAGGCGGGCAATCCGAATAAAACCAGCCTGAGGCGCGGCTACCACAAGTGTCACACAAGCTTCCGGCACGTGCTCAGCAAAGGCTTCTTCAACCAAGACTGCGCCGGCCTTGGTGGCCTTTAGCGCGGGCAGGTGCTTGCGGCCCTCCATGAAGGCCACATCATCCCTGCCTGCCAGATGCAGCGGTGCAACGCCGCCGAAAACGCGCGCGTCATCCCCTGTGGTTGCAAGCCCAAGCGCGGCACGCAACGCGCCAAGAGTTGCCGGCCCGGCAGAGGCGTAGAAATGGCTATCGGCACCCAAAGTAATCAGTTCCGCCGCGGTGCTGCCGGCGCAGGCGCGGGCGTAGCCGTCGGGCGCGGCGGCGGTGACGTCGATGGGTCGGGTGGCAAATTGACGGCACTGATCATGCGATTGAGCTGCACCGCAACTTCTTCCGTCATGTCAAACGCCGGTTCGTTGTAAATAATGAGTGGCCGCGGCAGAACCAGATTCATGTTGCGGCTGGCGGCAACTTGGCGAATGACGATCGCCAGCGCCTGCTCAATTTCGCGCAACGCCTGTTGCGCCAATTGCTCGAGATCCCGCGCGCGATCGCGGAAGATGCGCTGCCCATCGGTGATCTGGTCCTGCAGCACGCGTTCGCGTGCACGCAATTGTTCGGGTGACAGCGCCGCCCGTTCATTGCCCAGGCGCTGCTGTTCATCGCGCCAGCGCTGCTGTTCGTTCTGAACGTCATCATTCAGCTTGGCACGGCGGCGTTCGATTTCCTGGCGCACCTGATTGAAGGCGTTGGAAACGCGCTGGATTTCCGGCACATCCACCACGCCAATCACTGCGGCTGGCGGCGGCGTGCCTGGTGGCAAAGGCGCGATTGCCTGGGCTGGCTGAGCGGGCGGCCGCTGCGGCGTTGCAGGCTGAGCAGGGCGCTGACCTTGCGGCTGGCCTTGCGGTTGGCCTTGTGGTTGGCCGGGCACAAACCAGCCGGGTTGGTTCTGCGCCGACGCCATCATTGGAAAGATCAATAGCGCGGCAAGGACAAGGCGGATCATGGGGCAATCATCCCGTGTTAGAAGCGTGTACCAAAGCCAAGGCGGAAAAGCTGTGTTTTGTCGTAGTCTTTCTTCACAACGGCCTCGGCGAAATCAATATTGATCAGGCCGACCGGGCTCCGCCAGGAAAAGCCAACACCAACGCTGACGCGCGGATCGGCACTACTCACTGGCTCGGCGCCAGGATATAAAGTCTGGTTATAATAAGAAGCTGGAATACCGGAGAGCGAGCCCACATCCACAAAGGTGCGGCCCAAAAGGCCAAGTTCATTGGGCAATGGAAGGGGGAAACGCATTTCCGCCGAGGTGGTCCACAAGACTTGACCACCGAGCGAATCCCCCGTTGACAAATCCCGCGGTCCAACGCCGCCCAGGGCGAACCCACGCAAATTCTCACCACCTAGGAAGAAGCGATCCACGATACGGTCGTCCTGGTTGCCAAGCGGGGTCAGAATGCCGCCACCTGCGGCCAGCACCAGCACGAAATCGGGATCATTCAGCAAACGTTCGAAGGGGATGTAATATTGCGCGTCGCCCCTGGTACGAAAGTAGTTCACATCTCCACCAAGCCCCGCATAATCGCCACCGACACGCACGACGTAGCCTGAACGCGGTTCAATCCGGCTGTCACGCATGTCATAGGTTACGGTGGTGGAAACTTGCGACAGCACGGATCGCCCTGACTGCTCCAGAATGTAGCGTGACGCGTTGGTGTTAATGTCAAAGATGTCACGATCAATCAGCGCGTAGGACCAGTTTTGCCGTAGCCTGTCATTGATCTCATAACCAGTGCGAAGCGCAGAGCCCACGCGCCTTTCGCGATAGCCTGTGACAAAGCGTAGGTCACGATTGATCAGGAAGGCATCCGCACCGGCTGCGAGATTACGGTCCAGGAATTGCGGATCGGTGACCGAAAGATCCAGCTGGCTGCCCTTTTGGGCGAGCACGCCGTTGATACGCGCATCAAGCCCCATGCCGAGCAGGTTTCGC
>JBILPX010000235.1:0-5388 GCA_044373565.1 Roseomonas sp. | reverse complement strand
ATCCTGCACCAACCCCCCCGCCACCGCCGCCGCCGCGCGCGATTCCAACACCGGCGCGCCGGCGCCTTGCCCGGGCGTGAAGCGCAGCGCCCCCGCTCGCCCGCCATCACCCAGAAGCGCATACAGCCCGACCATATCGCGGAGCGTCGTCCCCGCACCCCCAAGCGCCAGCGGCAGCGACGCATCTACCCCACGTGGCAGCACCGGCGCTGCCCCGGCGGATCGGAGCGATGCCGCAAAACGCGCTGGCCCCACCCCATCCAGCAAAGCGACCGCCGGCAGGTTGAGCGAAAGCCGCAAAGCCTCTGCCGCCGTGATGCGGCCCGTAAAACCGCGATCGAAATTCTCCGGCGCATAGGCGCCAAAGCGGCGCGGCAGATCGGAAAGCAGCGTATCGGGCCGCACGAGCCCCTGTTCGAAGGCCATGGCATAAAGAAAGGGTTTGAGCGCTGAACCGGGCGAACGGGTCGCGCGCGTTAAATCCAAGGACCCGGCGCGGGCTTCGGCACCAAAGGCCCCGCCCACCAAGGCGCGGGTTTCGCGGGTGCGAAGATCAGCGATGATCAGCGCAACGCTTGCCCGTTCCGGCAGCCGCAGCAGTGCTTCAAGCGCCAGTCTTTCGCTGGCGCGTTGCAGCCCGGCATCCAGGCTGCTGCGGATGGGGGAATCGCCCTGCCGCGCCAATTCCCGCGCCAGATGCGGCGCCAGGCCCGGCATGGGCAGCCGCGTATTTGGCAGGGGTGCTGCCAGCGCCAAGGCCTGATCTTCCGGGGCGAGCATGGCCGCTCCGCGCCGCCGCAACACATCATCCCGCGCGGCGCGCGCTGCTTCCGCGTGTCGATCAGGGCTGAGCGCCGCCGGGCGACGGGCGAGCGCAATCAGCAACGCCGCTTCCGCCGCATCAAGCCGCTGTGCGGGGCGGCCAAACCAAGCCAGCGAACCTGCACGCATGCCTTCAATATTGCCGCCCTGCGGCGCCAGCGTCAGCCAGATGCTCAGGATGTCACGCTTGCTGAAACGCACTTCCAACTGAAAGGCGCGGAAGATTTCAATTGCCTTGGCACGCAGCCCACGCGGGCGCGGTTCCAACAGCCGCGCTGCCTGCATGGTGAGGGTCGAACCGCCAGAAACCACGCGCCCCGCGCGCAGCCATTGCCCCGCCGCGCGCCCAAGCGCCAAGGGATCAATGCCGGGGTGTTGGTAGAAGCGCCGATCCTCTGCCGCGATCAGCAGATCGAGTAGAATGGGGGAGACATCTTCGGGCCGCGTCGCCAAGCGCCAAAAGCCGCCCGGCGCAGGCAAGACAGAAAGGATGCGCCCGTCACGATCCTGCACCTCCACGCCCACGGTATGCAGGCGCGAGAGATTGGGCGGGAAAAGCCGATCAAGCGCGAAGGGCGCCAGCAGCAGCGCGGCAAGGAACGCGGCGAGCATCCATAGCTGCCGCTTGCGCAGCATGGCGCGCGGCAGCTTCAAAGGCGGGCTCCGTTCTGATGCATCACGCGCATGTCATTCGGGGTTGCTGGGCCATGTCAAGCAAAAGCTGGCGCGTGCCCCTGGGCGGCTTCCTGAATTCGGATAAGCTCCGCTAAGGCGCGTGATGAAGGGGGCGGCCATGGCGATCAGCATCGGCATTGTGGGCTTGGGGCAAATCGCGCGTAAGCGGCATGTGCCGGCGATTGCGGCTGATGCCGGCTTTACCCTGGCAGGGCTCGCGGACCTTGACGGCGGGGAAACCATTGCGGGTTTGCCCATCTACACGGACCATCAGGCCATGTTCGCCGCTTGCGCACTGGATGCGGTCGCGATCTGCACGCCACCAGCGGCGCGCTTTGCCATTGCGCGCGATGCGCTGCGCGCGGGCAAGCATGTCCTTTTGGAAAAGCCACCAGCCGCCTCAATGGGCGAGGCCGAGGCGCTGGTAGAATTGGCCGCGCGCTCTGGGCGCGTTGTCTATGCTTCCTGGCATTCGCAATGCAATCGCGCGGTGGAGGCTGCGCGGCTGTTTCTCGCGGATAAGCATTTGGCCCGACTGCGCGTGGATTGGCATGAGGATTTTCGCGTCTACCACCCCGACCAGGAGTGGATTTGGCAGGTTGATGGGCTTGGTGTTTTCGACATGGCGATCAATGCGCTGTCGGTAATCAGCCGGATCTTCGCGGCGCCACCTTTCGTGCAGAGCGCGGAGTTGCATATCGCCGCCAACCACGCCGCGCCACTCGCGGCCACAATACGCTTCGGTACCTTGGATGGCGTCGGCCCGCTTGAGCTGCACGCGAATTGGGGCCATGTCGGCCCCGATCAACGAGAGCTACACATCACAACACGCTGCGGCCATGAAGTGGCGCTGCTCGATAGCGGTGGAACACTGGTGATTGATGGCAAGGTGACGATACAGGAAGCGCGGGAGGAATATCCGACGCTCTATGCCCGCTTCGCCGAACTGGTGCAGAGCGGCCAGAGCGAGGCTGATCTGACGCCGCTGCAAATGACGCTGGATGCGCTGGCGCTGGGCAAGCGCGTGGCCTTGCCCCGCTTCGAAGGTTAGGACTGGCCTGCCTGGGCTGAACGCTCAGGCAGGCCGGACGCCAGGTTAAGCCGCCTTCAGCGCGGCGCGGATTTCAGTCACCGCTTCGTCAATCATCGCGGGGGTGACATCCAAATGCGTACACGCCCGCACGCGCCCGCCAAGGCCACTCACGGCAATGCCGCGCATTTGCAGCTTTTCCTGCAAGCGCGCGACATCCATGCCCGTGCCGCTGATATCGAAAAACACCAGATTGGTTTCCGGGTCTTCGACCTTCACGCCTTCAATCTGCGCCAGGCCCCGCGCCAGCGCTTTGGCATTGGCATGGTCATCCGCCAGCCGATCAATATTGTGATCCAGCGCATAAATGCAGGCGGCGGCGCAAATGCCGCCCTGGCGCATGGAACCACCCAGGCGCTGCTTCCAACGCCAGGCGCGGCCAATGAATTCATTGCTGCCGCATAGCACGGCCCCTAAAGGCGCACCCAGCCCCTTGGTGAAATCAAGCCAGACGCTGTCGTAAGAAGCAACCATATCCTTGGGCGCGACGCCGGCGGCGACACAGGCATTCATCAGCCGCGCGCCATCCATATGCGTCGCCCAGCCTTCGCCATGCGCCACGGCGGCAACGGCGTTGAGCTGTTCCAACGGCCATACCGCACCACCACCGATATTGGCGGTTTGTTCCACTTCCAAAAGCCGCTGCGGCGGGGTGTAGCGGGTTTTGGGCCTGATCGCGCCGCGAAGGTCATCCGCAGTGAACATGCCCTTCGGCCCGCGCATCGGCATGATCTGCACGCCGGTCAGCGCCGCATGGGTGCCGCCTTCGCTATGCAAAATATGGCTGGTTTCATGCGCCACCACCTCATCACCCTTTTGGCAATGGGTTAGGATCGCGATCACATTGCACATGGTGCCGGACGGCAAATACATCGCCGCTTCCTTGCCCATCAGCGCGGCCATGCGGTCGCATAGCTCATGCACGGTCGGGTCATCGCCATGCTGCTCATCGCCCACTTCGGCGCGCATCATGGCGTCCTTCATGGCCGGCGTCGGGCGGGTTTGCGTATCGGAATAGAGGTTGATGTGGACAGGCGGCGCACCTAGCGGCGGACGGTTCGGAGCATGGACCATGGCGGTATTCCTTTAGTTGGTTTTGGCAGGATGCAACGCGGCGAAGGTTTCTGCCAGGGGGTGGCGCTGACTTCCTATGCGGGGGCAAAACTGCGAGGCTTGGTGCCTGAAGACCGCAAGGGGAAGTCACCATGCCCGATATCCGCAAACTCGTTTATCTGCGTGAGGAAAGCTTCGCCGAGGCCGGGCGCGTGGCACCGCGCCCCATCATCCGCGCCGTTGCGCTCATCCTGATCGGCAATCCCTTCGCCGGGCGGTATCAGGAGGATTTGTCACCCCTGGTGGAGTTCGGCCCCGCGCTTGCGGCCCGCGTGGCGCCAGAATTGGTCAAGCTTTTGGGCGGGCCCGCGGCTTCCTATGGCAAGGGCGCCATTGTGGGCGCGGCGGGGGAATTGGAACATGGCGCGGCCATTCTGCACCCCGCCCTTGGCCGCCCGTTGCGGGAAGCGATTGGCGGCGGCGCGGCCGTCATCCCATCTTCGGCCAAGATGGGCGGGCCTGGCAGCGCGCTTGATCTGCCGCTGGGGCATAAGGATGATGTCTGGTCGCGCGGGCATTTTGACGCCATCACCGTGAGCCTTGGCGATGGCCCGCGCCCGGATGAGATTCTGGTGGTGATTGGCCTGGCCGATGGTGGGCGGCCGCTGCACCGGATTGGGGAAGGGGCGCCGCGATAGGGTGGGCGCCCCTGATACTTTTTAATAGGCGCTCACTAAGCGCGTGATACGCTGAACCCTGCGAAGGCTAGTGCCTTAAGAACGAGCACCCCGAGAGGGTTGCGCCGCAGGCTGTGGCGCGCATCTTTGGCGTGCAAGGGTGGCAAGATAATCGTTACGTGATTTCAGTGCCGCTTCATCCTTCCCGGCCGCATTTTGGAAGTCCATCAAGAAAAAAGGCACAATAAGGAAAACGCCGGCCACGCCAGCGGCGACGTTTTGTGCGACCTTGGCGCCCTGTTCTGACCCCAATTCCGCGATCCGCTGCGTGTTTGCGTTGACTTCGGCTTGTATGGCGTCGCAATTCATCGTTTCGTCTACGGGCTGCACCACAGCCACAGGAGCGGGCGCGCGGCCCGCGCAAGCGGATGCAAACACCACGGCAGCAAGTGCCATTGCCGTCACAGATTTCGATCTCATGATTTTCCCCGGAAGTTGTAACCGGAAACAACGCTAAAAAGTTAAGGATCCTTAATCAAGCCCTTATTTGACACTTTGATCGGAAAAACGCCCACTATTTCCAAGCGAGGATACGGGTGGGGAGACAATTTTATCGAAGTTGTGTTCCTGTGGCAGCAGGAGCCATGAACTAGAAGCGCTCATACCTGCGCCGCTTGAAGGCGTAGGCATATCGCGCTGGCACCTTCGAAAACCAGCGAAGGGCCCTTGCGCGAAGCGTGTTGGGCTCCCTGAACCAATGCCGTGGAACCCAGGGGACCGCAGGAGCAGAATAAGCACCCACGCAATCCCCAAAAAGACGATGTCCGGTGCTTTAACTACGCCGCCTCACTCTCCGCGCGGCGCGCATGGCGCTTGCGCTCATTCGGATCAAGGTAGCGCTTGCGCAGCCGAATGGCGCTTGGCGTCACCTCAACCAGCTCATCATCTTCAATATACGCGATAGCCTGTTCCAGGCTCATCTTACGCGGCGGGATCAGCAGCAGCGCCTCATCCTTGCCGGCGGCGCGGATATTGGTCAGCTTCTTTTCCTTGATCGGGTTCACTTCCAGA
>JBILPX010000234.1:0-5399 GCA_044373565.1 Roseomonas sp. | reverse complement strand
TGATATAGAAAGCCGCATTCGGTATGAGAAAATCATCTCGCCGCAAGAATGGCAGGATGATTATGCAGTCGGCTATGGGGCTACCTTCAATCTTGCGCATAATGTGCGCCAGATGATGCATTTCCGCCCGCGCAATCGCTTCGGACGTGCCAAGGGCGTGTATCTGGTGGGTGGCGGCACGCATCCGGGCAGTGGGCTGCCGGTGATCTATGAAGGTGCGCGCATCAGCGCGGACTTGTTGTTGCAGGATTTGGGCATGGCGCGCAGCGAACGCAGCCCAAGCCATATGCGGGCCAATGCTGGAGCATTTTCAAGCCAAGTGGACTCACTTGGCGGCTCGGGAAATGCGACCAAACATTCTGCTGGTGACTGAGAAGGAGAGGGCGCGATGGGTGCCAAGGTAATTGTCATCGGCAGCGGTTTGGGCGGGCTTGCTGCAGCCGCCACCGCGCAGGCGCGTGGGCATCAGGTCACAGTGCTTGAGCGTAATGCCTGGCTTGGTGGCAAGGCAGCGATACTGAACATGCCATCACCCGATGGGCGCGGGAATTTCCGTTTCGATATGGGCCCCACCATCCTGACCGTGCCGCGCGTGCTGCGCCGCATCTTCGCTGAAGCAGGGCGCGATCAGCAAAAGGAAATGCCGCTGATCCGGCTTGATCCGCAATGGCGTTGCTTTTTTGAGGGCAGCAAGCAGATTGATCTGATCGAAAACGTGCAGGATATGGCACGGCTGATGGATGAATTCGCACCCGGTGGGCCGAATGGCGCGGGGTATGAAAGCTTCCAGCGCGTCGCCCGCCATTTGCACAAGGTTTCGGAAAAATTCTTCTTCTGGAAGCCCGTGGAAGGCATCGGCGATACGCTGAACCTTGGTGATAATTTCAAGCCCAATGTGCTGCGTGATGTCATGGCGCTGCGCATGGGCCAGACGGTGGCGAAAGTGATTCGCGGCCATGTGCCGAATGAGCAATTGGCGCAGATGCTCGATCACTTCACGCAATATGTCGGGTCCAGCCCTTACCTTGCGCCAGCGGTGCTATGCAGCATTGGCGATATGCAGGCATCCGAAGGTGTCTGGTATCCGGTGGGCGGCACGCGCGCCACGGCGGAAGGGCTCGCCAACCTCGCGGCCTCGTTGGGCGCTGATCTGCGCACCAATGCCGAAGTGACGGATATTGAAATTGTCGGCGGCGCGGTGCGTAGCGTGACCGCCAATGGCGAACGCATTGCCTGCGATGCGCTGATTTCGAACATGGATGCGATCCGCACCTATACGGAATTGGTGAAGGGCAATGCTTCCCAACGGTACGCCAAGAAATATGAACCGGCCTGTTCCGGTGTGGTGCTCTATCTCGGGCTTAATCGCCGTTACGAACATTTGGCGCATCATGATTTCGTCTTCTCCCGCGATGCGGAAGAAGAATTCGATGCCATCTATCGCAAGGGCGAACCGGCGCCGGACCCGACGGCCTATCTGGCCGCGCCATCCGGCACTGATCCTTCGGTGGCACCCGAAGGCGGGGAAGCGCTTTATGTGCTGGTGCACACGCCATATCTTCGCCCGCATCATGATTGGTCCAAGATGTTCCCGGCCTATCGCCAGAAAATCCTGGACAAGTTGAAGCGCACGGCGGGGATGGAAGACATTGAAAGCCGCATTGTCTGCGAAAGCCAGTTGACACCGGTTGATATCCATAATCGCTACAAGGTGCTGAATGGCGCGATTTATGGCTTGGCATCGCATGGTTCCTTCACTGGCGCCTTCAAGCCGAGCAATCGCAGCAAGGCGATCAAGGGGCTTTATCTGGCCGGTGGCGCCGCGCATCCCGGCCCAGGCATGCCAATGGTCATGATGTCCGGCTGGATCGCCGCTGATGCTTTGGACCGTGATCTTGGCGGGCGCGGCATGTCCCCCGAAGCAGAATTGGCCGGCCGGCGAGAGGCCGATCTGCCAGCCGCGGCGGAATGACGACAAGCCAGGCAAAACAAGTGCCTGACCCGGTGGCGCTGCGTTCGGCGCGCCATCTGGATTTTTTCGATTTCATGTTCACGCGGTTTTTCCGCAAACACATGCGCGCGCTGCGTGTGGCGCGCTGGGGCCTGCCTGAATTGCCGGAAGGCAAGCCCGTGGTGATTTTCGCCAATCATCCTTCCTGGTGGGATGGGGTTGCCTTTATGCTGCTCTATCGCCGGCTTTTGCCGCATCGGCCCTTATTCACGCCGATGGAAGCGAAGGCCATTGAGAAATACCGCTTCATGACGCGGCTTGGCGTTTTCGGGATCGAGACCGGCTCCGCACGTGGTTCGGTTGCGTTTCTGCGCGTGGTTGAAAAGGTGCTGGCCAATCCGGCGCATATCCTCTGGATCAATGCGCCGGGGCGTTTCAGTGACCCGCGCGAAAGGCCCGTGCCGATTGCGCCTGGCATGATCCGCCTGCCAGAAATCGCCCCCGATGCGGTGTTTGTGCCACTCGCGCTGGATTACCCTTTCTGGGGCGAACGCAAGGCGGAAATGCTCGCCGCTTTTGGCGCGCCCATCCCCGCTGCGACGCTGCTGGAAGCGCCGCGAGAGGCGCGCAGCGCCTTGCTATCCGATGCCTTGGCAGGCGTGATGGAAAAGCTCAGCGCCGATGCCATTGCGCGCGATCCCGCGGCGTTTCAAACCCTGGTGCAGGGGCAGGAAGGCATGGGCGGCATTTATCAAGCCTGGCGCCGCGCCAAGGCGCTGCTGCGCGGCGAACGCTTCGACCCCCGACATGAACAACGCGCGGAGACAGCGCCATGACAGAATTCCTGCCCTGGATGGCGCTTGCCTTGGCGCTGATGCCGGTTGGGTTCGCGATAGATAATCTCCGCCGTATGGCCAAGGCGCACGGGCCGGCGCCGAAGGATGCGCTGGTATCCATCCTGATCCCGGCGCGGAACGAAGAAGCGCATATCAGCGCCTGCCTTGATGCCGCGCTGGCGCAACGTGGTGTCGCGATTGAAGTGCTGGTGATGGATGATGGGTCCACCGATCGCACGGCGGCGATAGTGAATTCCTATGCCGCGCGGGATGCGCGGGTGCGCTTGCTTGCCTGCCCGCCGCTACCGCAAGGCTGGACCGGCAAGGTGCATGCCTGTGCGCGGTTGGCGGAAGCGGCGCGGGGGACCCATTTCCTGTTCATTGATGCCGATGTGCGCCTGGCGCGTGATGCCGCTGCTGCCATGTGTGGCCATGCCGCGCGGCAGAAGCTGGCCATGGTGACAGGCGTGCCGCGCCAGATCATTGGCTCGCTGGGTGAAGCGCTGACGGTGCCCATGATCAATCTGCTGCTGATCGGCTATCTGCCGGGTGGCGGGCGGGCTGAGACTGAACGCGCGGAGCTTGGCGCCGCTTGCGGGCAGTTGATCCTGTTTGAGCGTAGCGCTTACGAAGCCCTTGGTGGGCACGGGGCGATCCGCGGGTCGCTTCATGATGGATTGCAGCTTGCGCGCAAGCTGCGGAGTGCGGGTTTGCGCACGGAAATGGTGGAAGGCGTGAAGCTTGCCGAATGCCGCATGTATGATGGGCTGCGCGCAAGCTGGAACGGCTTCATCAAGAATGCGCATGAAGGCATGGCGACGCCCGTTGGCTTGCCCATTTGGACCACGCTTTTGGCCGGCGCGCATATCTGGCCCTTCTTTCTTTTGCCGGCTTGGCAGGCAGGGCTTGCCATTGCGCTGGTGTTCGCGCTGCGCGCCGCCATCACCTTCAAAACCCGCGAAGCCTGGTGGACCGTGCCGCTGCATCCCTTGGCCGTGCTGGTTGGTCTTGCCATTCAATGGACTGCTTTGGTGCGCGTGCTGATCGGGCGCCCTGCCGGCTGGAAGGGTCGCGCCTATTCCGCCAGCGGCGCGGCATGACGGATCAAGGCGCTGCCTGCCGCGCGCCAACGCGAGACGCGGGGTCTGAGAATTTCCCTGTTGCGTCCCGGCTGCTGGCGCCGGAAGTTCGCCCGAAGGTGCTGGGGTTCTATCGCTTTGTGCGCACCGCCGATGATATTGCCGATGACCCAGCGCTAGACCCGCCGGAAAAGCTGCGCCGCCTGGCCGCGCTTGAAGCGGCCCTTGATGATCCCACCACTAATGACCCCGCTGCCACGGCATTGCATGGCGCTGGCAGCGGCACGGATGAAGCACGGCTGATGCTCTCTGCCTTTCGGCAGGATGCGACTCAGGCGCGCTATGCGGATTGGGCAGCTTTGGAAGATTACTGCGCACGGTCAGCCAATCCTGTCGGGCGCATGTTGCTGCGCTTGCATAACGAAATAAAGCCCGAAGCCTTGGCGGCGGCGGATGCTCTCTGCACCGCTTTGCAAATCCTCAATCATGTGCAGGATCTTGTGCCGGATCGGCGCGATATAGGGCGCGTCTACATGCCCGAAGCCTGGATGGATGTGGCCGGCGGTGAGGCGCGCTTCTTCGACCCCACCAATACTGAGGCGCGGCGCGCCGTGCTGGATGCCGCGCTGGATCAAGTAGAGGAAAGGCTGGATGCCGCCGCTGCGCTGCCGCGGTTGCTCTCGGCCAAGCGCCTTGCACGCGAAAGTGCGGTGACGATTGCACTCGCGCGGCGGCTGCTGGCGCGGCTGCGGGCGGCGGACCCTGTGCTCGGGCGTGTTGCCGTATCGCGCCTTGATTTCCTGCATGGCTTTCGCGCGGCACTCGGCACCGGGCCAAGCGATGCGGCTTTGGTCAGTGCGCGGGTTGGGCGCGCGGGGTCTTCCTTTGCGCGCGGCATGTCGGCGTTAAAGGGCGAAAGGCGTCGCGCGCTTTGGGCGGTATATGCTTTTTGCCGCGCGGTGGATGACATTGCCGATGGCGCGATGCCGGAAGCCGAAAAACGCCGCTTCCTGGCCGATTGGCGCGGCAAGCTCCGCGCGCCGGATTGTGCGCTTTCGCGCGAATTGGCGCTGGCGCGCGAAAACTTCGCGCTGCCCATCCAGGAATGCGAAGCGATGATCGCGGGGATGGAAACCGATTCCACACAAAGCTTGCGGATCGCTGATACCGAAGCGCTGAACCTTTATTGCCGCCGGGTCGCAGGTAGCGTCGGCGCCATGGCGGTGCGTATTTTCGGTGCACCGGAAGCCGCTGATTTCGGGCTTGGGCTTGGGCGCACGCTGCAATTGGTGAATATCCTTCGCGATTTGGATGAGGATGCACTACGCGACCGCGTCTATCTGCCGCTTGATCTGCTGGCGGTTGAGGGTGTCAGCAATGCGCCGGCGGCAACGCTTATTGCAAGCCCAGGCTTCGCCCGCGCTGCGGCGCATTTGGCGCAGCAGGCAGAGGCAGGCTTTGCGCAAGCGGCAGCGGAACTACGCCATCTGGATCAACGCGCACTTTTGCCGGCGCGCATCATGATGTGGGGCT